>CAZIEQ010000012.1:0-20958 GCA_964538725.1 uncultured Acidimicrobiia bacterium
AGTTCGTGATGTGTCTGAGTGTGCGGCGGACTCGGTAACGGTGACCATCAAGGCCGGATTGTGGACCATCAAGGACGCCGATGGAATTGCGATCGGCACGCTGAAAAAGACGGTGCGCAAAAGCCCAACGCTCGGCAAGAAGCCGCCGGAGCGCTCGATCGTGCTATTCGATGGCAAGAATGTCGACGCGTTGAAGCCGGGCCGAATGACTCCCGATGGACTGCTGATGCAGGGCGTCAAAAGCAAACGCGAATTCAAAGATCACTTTGTACATATCGAGTTCTGCCTGCCCTATCAGCCGGAGGACCGCGGCCAGGGCCGCGGCAACAGCGGCATTTACTTGCAAGGTCGTTATGAGGTCCAGATGCTCGACTCGTTCGGGTTGGAGGGCAAGGACAATGAATGCGGCGGCATCTATACCATCAAGGCGCCAGACCGGAATATGTGCCTGCCACCGCTCAGCTGGCAAACCTATGACATCGATTTTACCGCGGCGCGTTATGATGCTAGTGGCAAGTGTACGGCGACACCGCACTTGACCGTGCGCCACAATGGTGTGCTGATCCACGACCATGTGCAGTTGCCGACCGATCGATCCACACGTGCGGCGCCCATCAAGCCCGGTCCCAAGGCGGGGCCACTGTACTTGCAAGATCATGGCTGCCCGGTCCGCTATCGCAATATCTGGGTCGTTGAAAAATAGGACCCTGCCGCCGTCGAGACCCGATCGCGGTGCGGGCGAATCTATACGAGCGGCGGCCAAATGGCGATTACTGTCGAGTTTTTCGGACTGGCGCGGGTGCGTGCCGGTGCCGTCAGTACGCGGTTGCCAATCGACGGGCCGGTGTCGCTGCGCCGATTGCTGGAAACGCTGGTGGTGCAGTTTCCCGAATTGGCGCGCGAGTGTTTCGATGACGGCCAATTACGCCGCGGATATGTCGTGAATCTCGATGGTGATCGATTTGTGATTGATCCGGACACCGTCATTCCGGACCACTCGGCCGTGCTGATAATGTCGTCTGACTGCGGCGGTTGAAGAAGGCCTCGTGTGTTGGACCGGAAGTTGCCAATGTAGTATCGTCTCTCCGAGACACGTAAAAAACGCGGTGGTGGACCCGAAGATTGGTGGACCGGGAAAGTGGCGGAGCGGGAGGATGTTGTCGATGAACACCAGCACGTCCTGATTGTCGACGTCGCGGAAATACTCCGCCATCGTCAACGCCGACAGCCCGACCCGCAACCGCACCCCGGGGGGCTCGTCCATCTGGCCGAACACGAGGGCGGCCTGGTCGAGGACTCCCGAATCGGTCATCTCGAGGAAGAGATCGTTGCCTTCGCGGGTTCGTTCTCCAACACCTGCGAACACCGAAACCCCGCCGTGCTGAGTAGCCACCCGGTGAATCATCTCCTGGATGACCACAGTCTTGCCGACCCCGGCACCGCCGAACATGCCGATCTTGCCACCTTTGACATAGGGCTCCAACAGGTCGATGACCTTGATGCCGGTTTCGAACATCTCCCGCTGCGCTTCCAGCTCTTCGAAAGGCGGCGCCGGGCGATGGATCGGCCAGCGTTCCTTCACTTCCAGCGTCGCCGGATCGACGTCGAGCGGCTCTCCGAGCACGTTGAATATGTGGCCCAGCGTGACGGCGCCGACGGGAACCGAAATGGGCTGTTCGGTGTTTCTCACTTCGGCGCCGCGCACCAGTCCGTCGGTCGGTTTGAGGGCGATTGCCCGCACCCTGCTCTCACCGAGGTGCTGCGCCACCTCGCATGTGATGGTCTGTGTCTCGTCGCCGACCGCCACGTCCACTTCGAGCGCATGGCTGATCTCAGGCAGCGTCTCGGGGGGGAACTCAACGTCGACGACGGGGCCGGCAACCTTGACGATTCTTCCTCTGCTCACATGTGCTCCTTGTCCTTCAACCCCGGGTGAGAGCTTCGGCTCCACCTACGATCTCCGAGATCTCTGTTGTGATTTCCGCCTGCCTCGCCTGATTGGCCCGCCTGGTGAGGATCCTGGTCAGCTCCTCGGCGTTCTCGGTGGCCGCTTTCATGGCACGCCGCCGAGCCGCGTGTTCGGAGGCCGACGCCTCCAGCAGGATGCCGAACAGGGTGCCTTCCACGTAGCGGGGCAGCAGCCGGGAAAGGATGTCCGCCGGCGACGGTTCGTACTCGTAGCCAACTGCGGGTACGTCGCCGTCGGCCTCCTGCGGCTCGATGGGCAGCAAGGGCCAATGTACCGCCGTCTGGGTGAGCGCCGACTGAAAGCGGGTAGTGAACGCTTCCACCGAACCGACGGTCCCTTCCGCATAGTCGTTCATCAGTGCATTGGCGACAGCACGGGCGTCTCCGTAGCCCGGGGTGTCGGTGACGCCGAGGAAGGCCTGTTTGATCTCGTAGCCGCGATATCGGAAGTAGCTCTGCGCCTTCCTACCCACCACATAAAGCCGGGTATCGAGCTTTGCATCGCGCAGCTCGAGCAGCCGGCGCTCCGCCATGCGGATGACGTTGGTGTTGTAGGCGCCGGCCAGGCCCCGGTCCGAGGTGACGACGACCACCCCGACGTAGCGGCTTTCACGCTTCTCGAGCAGCGGATGGGCGGGGGCACCCGAAGCAGCCCCGACGTTGCGTATGACCTCGTTGAGCTTGTCGGTATAGGGCTGGGCGGCCGCCACCCGGACCTGCGCCTTGACGATTCTGGAGGCCGCGATGAGCTCCATGGCACGCGTGATCTTCATCGTCGATTGGACGCTGCGGATCCTGCGGCGGATCTGACGGAGCTCGGCGCTAGCCACTCTCTCTCCCCTGCGACTGCAGTGTGAAAGGGGATACGGTTCTGACGGCCGGCGACAGGCGGAGAGGTTCGGTGTACCCGGCGCGACCTGCCATGCCCGCCTACTCCCCTGGTGCCGTGAACGACTGTTTGAAAGCAGAAATGGCAGCCTTCAGCTCCTCGTCGTCGGGAAGCCGGCCACTTTCGTTGATGAGGTCCAGCAGCTTGGCATGGCGGGATCGCATGTAGTCGCTGAGCTCGGCCTCGAAACGCTGGATCTCGGCGATGGGGACGTCGTCGGCGAAGCCATTGGTGACGGCGTATATCGACAGGACCTGCTCGTCGACGGGCACCGGAGCGTATTGGGGCTGCTTGAGCACTTCAACGACTCGTCGGCCCCGCTCCAACTGTGCCTGGCTGGCAGCATCCAATTCTGAGCCAAACTCGGCGAACGCTTCCAGTTCACGGAACTGTGCCAGGTTGAGGCGCAGCGTCCCCGCCACCGACTTCATCGCTTTGATCTGCGCGTTGCCGCCCACCCGGGAGACCGAGATGCCGGCGTTGATGGCGGGCCGCACCCCGGAGTAGAAGAGGTCGGTTTCCAGGTAGATCTGGCCGTCGGTGATCGAGATCACGTTGGTGGGAATGTACGCGGAGACGTCGCCGGCTTTCGTTTCCACGATCGGCAGGCCGGTGAGGGATCCGCCGCCGAGATCGTCGGACAGCTTGGCACAGCGCTCCAAGAGACGGCTGTGGAGGTAGAACACATCGCCGGGATAGGCCTCACGTCCGGGGGGGCGGCGCAGCAGCAGCGAGATCTCCCTGTAGGCGACGGCCTGCTTCGAAAGGTCGTCAAAGATCACCAAGGCATGCTCGCCGTTGTACATCCAATACTGGCCCATGGCCGAGCCGGAGTACGGGGCGTACATCTGTAGAGCAGCCGGCGCCGAAGCGGCGGCGTTGACGACCACCGTGTATTCCATCGCACCGGCCTCGGTGAGCGACTCGACCACTTCGGCCACGGTGGAGGCTTTCTGGCCGATGGCGACGTAGATGCATTTCACAGACTGGCCGGCCTGGTTGATGATCGTGTCGACGACCAATGCCGTCTTGCCGGTTTGGCGGTCGCCGATTATCAGCTCGCGTTGGCCCCGGCCTATAGGGGTCATGGCGTCGATCGCCTTGATGCCGGTCTGCAGCGGCTGGTGAACCGGTTTGCGTTGCACCACCGAAGGCGCCTGCACCTCGAGCAGCCGTCGCTCGGTGGTGGGGATGGCTCCCTTCCCGTCGAGCGGGTGACCCAACGGATCAACCACCCTGCCCAGCAGTCCGTCTCCGACCGGCACAGAGAGCACCCTGCCGGTCGGCTGCACCTCGTCACCCTCCTGGACATGGAAGGCTTCACCCATCAGCACCGCACCGATCGACTCCTCGTCGAGGTTGAGGGCGACGCCCAAGAGCCCTCCGGGGAACTCCAGCAGCTCGTTGGCCATGACTCCCGGCAAGCCGGATACCCGGGCCACACCGTCGCCGACGGAGATGACGTATCCAACGGTGGCTGCAGTCAGCTCAGGCGACCACCCCTCGAGGTTCTTGCGCACCGCGGCGGCGATGTCCTCGGTGTTGATCGTCATTTCAGCCATTCGTCGCACCCTCCAAGCTCTGTCGCAGCCTTTCCAGACGGCGTCGCACCGAACCGTCGATGACGGTGTCGCCGATGCGCGCCACCACCCCGCCGACCACATGGGGGTCGATAACGGTCTTCACTTCCACATCGCGGCCGGTGACGGCGCTCAAGGCAGCCGCCAGGCGCTCCGCGGTGTCCGCATCCAGCTCGACGGCGGTGCGCACCTCGGCGACGGCTTTACCGCTGCGTTCGGCAGCCACCGAAAGCACCCGCTCCGCGATCCGTCCCAGATCCTTCACCCTGCCCCGGGCAATGAGGAAACCGGCCAGCTCGACGGTGAGCCCCGATGCTCTTCCTTCAGCCAGGTCGGCGACGACTTTCACCCTCCGTTCGAGGGGAATGGATCGATCGGTGAGGGTGTCGTGGAGTTGAGCATTGGCGTTCACCGCGTTCGCGATGCGGAACAGCTCGTCACCGACCCGCTCGGCGGCGCCCTCTGCGGCGGCGATGTCGAGGATTCCCGAGGCATAGCCGTCTATCCGGGCGGAGGCGGACACGGTCATCGGTTCCACCTCGACGTCACTGGCGCAAACCCCCCAGCTCGTCTATGTACCTGTCGACGAGGGCGGCGTGCCGGCTGTCGTCCAGACTGGCGGTGAGCACCTTCTCGGCAACGTCGAGCGATAGGCTCGCTACCTCACCCCTCAGTTCGGCGGTCGCTCGAGCTCTTTCCGCGAGCACGTCTTCATGGGCCTTGCTGCGGATCTGCTCGGCGTCGGCCTCGGCTCGGGATACGAGGTCGGCTCTCATGGAATCGGCCGTCTCCCGTGCCTGTTCGATGATCCTGCCGGCCTCCGCCCGTGCCTCTTCGAGCTGCGCCTTGTAGTCGGCGAGGAGGCTCTCGGCCTCGTTCTTGGCTCCCTCGGCGGCAGTCAGCTCACTTGTGACTGCTTGCCGCCTCGCCTCCAGGGTCCGGCTCAACGCCGGCAGCGCGAAGCGCCACGCGAAGAAGAACACGATGGCAAACGCGATGACACCGGCGATCAACTCGTCGCGGGGTGGAAGCAGAAGGTCGATGCCCTCCGATTCCTCCTCCACAGCCTGGAATGCTGCCAACAGTAGGTTCGGCATGGTCAGGCTATGAAGAAGAGGACGAACCCGATGAGGGCCAGCGCCTCGGTGAATGCGATGCCCAGGAACATCGTCGTCCTGACCGGCCCCGCCATCTCGGGCTGGCGGGCCATTGCCTGAATGGCGTTACCCACCACGATGCCGATGCCGATACCCGGCCCGACCGCGGCGAGCCCGTACCCGATGAGGGCGATGGCGCTCTTGATGTCTTCCTGCAATGTCCGCCTCCTTAGTGCTCTGGATGGACAGAAGATTGGATGTACACAGCCGAAAGCAGCGTGAAGATATACGCCTGCAGGACCGCTACGACGATCTCGAATAGAAAGATTCCCAGACCGAGGGCAAACCATGCCACTCCCACTCCGGCCTTGGCGCCGATGTCGCCCACGTTGGACAGGAAGATCCACCCCGAACCGAGCAGCAGAGTCAGCATGAGGTGGCCGGCGACCATGTTGGCGAAGAGCCGCACGGCGAGGGTGAGGGGACGCAGCAGGAACACCGAAACCAGCTCGATCAGACCGACGAACCAGCGAAAGCCGATGGGAACCGATTTGGGCCAGACGACACCGATGAAATAGCCAAAGCCGTTCTTGGCGATGCCGACGACGACGAAGACGACCCACGTGACAACGGCGAGGAATCCGGGCAGAGCCATGCGGGAGGTGATGGGGAAGTTGATCAGCGGCGTGATCTCGAAGAGGTTGCCGACGAGAATGAACAGGAACAAGGCCAGCAGGTAAGGGGTGTAACGAGCACCTTCAGGCCCGATGATGCCCACAGCGACGTCGTCGCGTATGAAGCCGACGAGAGCCTCGATGGCGGCTCCGAATTTGGAGGGGACCAGCCGGGCCCTGCGCAGACCGAAGACCAGCAGCGCAAGCGAGACCACCGCAGCAAAGAGGATGAGAAACACGGTGCGGGTGACGTCGACCCCGCCGATGGAGAACAACGCGTCGGTATGTTCGAACAGCTCGTTGACGTTGTCCGGTGCACAGATGATCTCGGCGTCGAGGTCGCATGACCCGCTTGCCAGAATCAGCTGCTCCACTTCACACCTCTCCCCTCGCTTCTCATCAGTTCCAGCGACTCCCAGATGAGAAGCGCCATATAGCTCGCGATCGCAGTGATCCCCAGGGCCAGCCGATCGATGTCGGCCACCCCGGAGATGACCAAGAGGGCTGCCGTGATCAACCCCAGGCGAAGCAGGAAGCCGAACAAGGCGGCGGCATGATACAGGTTGAGCGACCGCCTGGCCGCCGCCGACATCATCGCCCCCGAAAGCAAGAAGTTACCGACGATCACAGCGAGGCCGACAACGGCCGCCACCGCCCCTGCGGAGCCTCGCGTCGACCAGAACACGGCCACCATGAAGGGGCCGACGTACAGGACGCGCTTAACGGTGCTGCGGGCCAGCACCATCTCAACGTCCACGGTCGTCGCTCCTCTTCGCGTAGTCGTACAACTGGTAAAAGCCGCTGATGGAACCGGCGATGATGCCGGTCACCACAAGCCAGGGGTCGGTACCGAGCCACCGATCTGCCAGATAGCCGAGGAGAAACCCCGACATGACGGAGGCGAAGAAACCGCCTCCGGTGACCCAGCCTTCCTGCACCGCCCCGGCGACGACCTGATGCGGACTATCGGGATGCTGCCCCCGGCGCTCCTCGCTTGTGAAATCATTCACAACATAGCTGCCCGTCGTGGCACGGCATAATCAGACGTGGCCGGGGAAGGCATCTGGATAAGGCGGAAAGGCGGCCGCCAGCTCTGCGACTTCGGCGGCGGTCGCCTGCAGTGTCGCCACGTCCTCGCGCTGGCGGAGAGCGGTGACGATCAGACGGCCGAGCTGCACCATCTGTTCCTGCTTCATGCCGCATGTTGTGACCGCAGGCGTGCCGATCCGCAGCCCGCTGGTGATGAACGGTGCACGGGGGTCGAAGGGTATGGCGTTGCGGTTCAGCGTAACCCCGAGCCGGTCGAGCAGCAGAGCCGCCTCCCTACCGGTGAGGTCCTCGTCGAGAGACCGCAGGTCGTATAGGAAGAGATGGTTGTCGGTGCCGCCGCTGACGGTGCGGCCCCCTTCGGCTGTCATCGCAGCATCGAGGGCGGTGGCGTTGCTCACGACTTGCTGAGCGTAGCTGCGGTATTCAGGGGTGGCCGCCTCGGTGAAGCAGACCGCCTTGGCCGCGATCTGATTGTTGATAGCGCCTCCCTGCCCGAAGGGAAACACCGCCCGGTCGATTGCCTTGGCGTATTCCTCGGTACACAGGATCAACCCACCGCGAGGGCCCCGCAGGGCCTTGTGGGTGGTGGCGGTCACGATGTGGGCGTGAGGAACCGGGCTCGGATGGGCGCCACCGGCGATCAGTCCGATTATGTGGGCGGCGTCCACCAGCAATACAGCGCCCACCTCGTCGGCGATCTCACGGAACAGCGGCCAGTCGAGAAAACGCGAATAGGCGGAATAGCCGGCGACGATCATCTTCGGGTGGTGCTGGTGTGCCAGCTTGCGCACTTGGTCCATGTCGATGATTTCGGTGGCGGGGTCGACTCCGTACGACACGAAGTCGAACAGCTTTCCTGAGAAGCTGACGGGAGAGCCATGAGTCAGATGCCCCCCCTGGTCGAGTCGCATGCCCAGAATCGTGTCGCCGGCTTCGAGCACGGCGAAGTAGGCGGCCAGGTTCACCTGAGAACCGGAGTGACCCTGCACGTTGGCGTGTTCGGCTCCGAAGAGGGCTTTGGCGCGGGCGATGGCCAGCGACTCGACCTCGTCGACGATCTGGCATCCCTCGTAATAGCGCCGACCCGGGTACCCCTCCGAATACTTGTTGGTGAGCACCGACCCCGAAGCTTCCATGACGGCCCGCGATGCGAAGTTCTCCGATGCGATGAGCTGAATGTGGGTTCGCTGGCGGCGGTTGTCGGCGCCGATGAGCGAGGCGACTTCCGGGTCGACGTCTTCGAGCCTACGGTCGATGTCGGGTGTGACGGCCACGATCGGAGGCTAGTGAGAACGGTCAGGCCGGCAGCCGGGCCGCTCTCAGCCGTCTGTTGTCGGTGGCCGCTGCGGGGAGACTCGGGAGCAAAGGGGCGGAAGATGCACCACGGGAACCGTGTCAGCCGGTTCTGTCATACACATAGCTGAGCTGCGCGCCCTTGTAGCGGGCGGTAACCCTCCAACAGCCCGCAGTCTGGGGATCGATGCCCGCGATCATGAACCAGCCCTCTTCGGAAGTGAACGCGTTGGTCCCCGGCGGCCCTGCGATGATCGTCTCGTCTGCGTCGAGCCGTTCCCATGTCACTGTGATCTCGGGCTGCTCCTCCTCCACCCCGCCGGGGAAGCGGCGGCTCCACCACACGCTTTTGCGGGGCAGGTACCCGGCATCCGCTTGCAAAACCGTCCACAGCTCGTCGGTTCCGTACCAGACACCGAACACAGGAGTATCGGGGTGGGATGGGGGAACCGTCAGGCCCGGCTGCAGAGGCCGGGTGGCGATGCACGGGGCTGCAGGGTCCCTCGTCTCCGGAACGATGAGCGACGACAGTATCTTCCACGCTTGGTTCCTCACGGCCTCGGGGGTTTCGTCTCCGAAGGCAACGAGCACATACATCCCCTCGCTGCCGTGCAGCCACGGTCCCCAATGCACGGTCAGCTCGGGACGCTGTGCACACTCGTGCGCGTCCACCGGACCGCCTGCTTGGGGAAACACGGCGGCGTCGAACCCGTCGGCCGGCCAGGGACGAGCGTCGCTTCCCACCGTCCGGCTGAGGAATATGGATATCAAGGCGTCCCGGGAGCCGAGGGCCCGTAACGAGTTCTCCGGCAGGTGTGCACAGTTGTCACCGCCGGGAACCAGCGGGAACGTCGCCAGAGTCACCGAATCCCAACTCAGGTTGGGCATCAGCTCGGAGTCGGCCCGCTGCCACGTTGCCGGATAGGCAATCGACCATGCAGCCGGAGGTGGCATCGCCGTCACCAATGTGGTCGTGGTTGTAGGTGTAGCGACTTGTGGAACCGACGTCGACGGAGACACGACGGCTTGCTGGACCGACGTCGACGGAAATGCAGTATGCGGAACCGACGTCGACGACACAGCGGCCGGTGGCCGAGGCACCGGATCGGGCCACAGTGCAATCGCGCCGAGGACCACAACAGTGACGACGAAGCCTGCCCCGAGAGCGCCGATGCCGACCGTACGGCGCTTCGCTCTTCGCACCGCGGCGATGGAAGGCCTTTCCGCCCCCCGGGCGACGGCCCGGGCGGCCCACCCCGCCCGCGTCGCCAGGTCGTCGAAGTTCATAGCTGCACCCAGACCTTGGCCACCAGCTGTCGCTCCAGCCGGGCCCGCCCCTGGTGGAGCAAGGCACGCACGGTGCCTTCCGCCAGACCCATCGTCTCTGCGATCTCCTTCACAGAAAGCTCGGCTACGTAACGCAGCGCGATTGCCCGCGCTTGACGACGCGGAAGCCGCCGCACCTCATCCCAGAATGCCTCCTCTTGGGAGGGCAGCGGATCCAACGCAGACATGCGGGCGGACAGCCGCAGCCGCGCCGACGCTTCAGACCGGAGCCGACGAAAACGTGAATGCGACAGATTGATGGCGACCCGGCGCACCCATGCCTGCGGCGAGCCCATGCGTCCTACCCGGGCCCAATCGCGGTAGGCCCGCAGAAACGCCTCCTGGACGATGTCCTCCGCGGCCCATCTACTCCCGCTCAACACGTTGACCACCGCCGCGTACTCGTCCCGATAGAACGCCTCGAACTCTCCCGGCAACCGGACCGGTGGTGGCCCCTGAACCGCATCCATCGATCCTCACGGTGCCCAGGCGACATATCACCCTATTGACGCATGACGGAAGGATTCCGCTTAGAGGAGACCGCAGTGGGCGGTAGGCAAATAGCGGTTCTGCGGTCACCCTCGGCAGCTGCTGAATGCTCCTTACACCCATTCCACCGGACCTTCTCGGAGCACCACCGGCTTCGGTCCCGTCAGATCGATGACGGTGGAGGACAGCCCTCCGGGCGCGGTGCCCGCGACGTACACGGTCACCGCCTCCCCCAGAGCTGCGGCCGCGGCTTCTGCAGTGAGAGTGGGCGGTCCGCCGGCGCGGTTGGCCGACGTGACCGCCATCGGTCCGGTGCAGCGCAGTAGTTCGAGCGCAGTCTCGTGGGCGGGGATCCGCACCGCCACCGTTCCCCTTTCGTCTCCCACCCAAGCCGGTGCGCCGGGTGCTTTGCGGAGAACTGCGCTGAGGGCGCCGGGCCACATCTCCCCCAGCCGGCGGCGGTGGGGGCCCAGGTCCGCCACACTCTGCAAACGCCCGATGTTCGCGGCGAGCACAGGCAAGGCCCTGGCGGCAGGCCTTTGCTTGAGGGCGAACAGCCTGCCGACCGCGGCTTCGTCACCCACCACAGCCCCGATCCCGTACACGGTGTCGGTGGGAAGCCCGATGATGCCGCCGCGGCGGGCGGCGGCTGCAGCCGCTGCCACCGAGCTCATGGAGCCGTCCCCCGCAGGTACCGGTCCCGACCGGCGGCATCCGGAAGGATCACCGCCTCGAACCCTGCAAACAGACCGAGGGCCGCTGCTCCTTGAGTATCGCCGATCTCGACGAACACCCTGCCTCCGGGAGCCAGCCAGTCCGCAGCCCCAGCAGCGATGCGCGCCAGCACCTCGGTTCCGGTTTCGCCTGCGATCAGCGCCTGTGGCGGTTCGTTGCGCACGTCGGCCGGCAGCTCCCCCCAGTCCCGGGCCGCAACGTACGGCGGGTTGGCCACGATCACGTCGACTGCTCCCCTCAAGTCGAGTGCCAATGCGTCATACAGTTCGCCATGACTCCATCGCACGTCGAGCCCGGTGCGCTTCCCGTTCGATGCGGCGAGCTCCAGGGCCGCTGCGGAGTTGTCGGTACCAATCACTTTCGCCGCGGGCTGTGCATGCTTGACAAACAGGGCGATGCAGCCCGAGCCGGTGCCGAGGTCGACGACCACCATCCCCGGCTCGGCGGCAGCAGCAGCCAGCTCGGCGAGATGCTCCGTCTCAGGGCGGGGGATGAGCGCACGCCGGTCGCAGCCCAACACCAGCGGACCGAAGGCTGCTTCGCCTTCGATGTACTGCAGCGGCTCCCCCGCCAAGCGCCGGGCAACCAGGCGGTGGAAACGGGCCTGAGTTGCCGGCGGCAGCGGGTCGCCGCGATACAGGTCGTGCACGCTGCACCCCGACGCCGAAGCAAGCAGCCTCCTCGATTCGTGCTTCGGCAGGTTCGCGGCGCTCAGCAATGTGGCTGCCGAGGTCACTCACGGCCCTTCTGCAAGCCTGCGCGATACGTCGTCGGCGATCAAGGCGTCGATGATGCCATCCAGGTTCCCGTCCAGGATCTCCGGCAGCCGCTTCACCGTCAACCCGACGCGATGGTCGGTGACCCGGTTCTCCCTGAAGTTGTAGGTCCTGATCTTCTCGGCGCGCTCGCCGGTACCCACCTGTGAACGGCGGTTGGCCGCGATCTCAGACTGCTGCTCGGCCATTCTCCGCGCCAGGAGCCGTGCCCGCAGAACTCGCAAGGCCTTCGCTTTGTTCTGCAGCTGGCTCTTCTCGTCCTGGCATGAGACGACGATGCCGGTGGGTTTGTGGGTCAGGCGCACCGCCGAGTCGGTCGTGTTCACCGACTGCCCGCCGGGACCCGACGAGCGGAAAACATCCCACACCAGGTCGCCGTCCGGCAATTCCACCTCCACCGCCTGTGCCTCGGGCAGGACTGCAACGGTGGCAACCGAGGTGTGAGTGCGGCCCGACGACTCGGTCTTCGGCACACGTTGCACCCGGTGCGGGCCTGCCTCATACTTGAGCCGGCTCCAGGCACCCTCCCCCTTCACGGCGAAGACTGCCTCCTTGAGGCCTCCGGTAGCGGACACCGAGGTGTCTATCGGGTCGATCTTCCAGCCCCGCATCTCCGCGTAGCGTTGATACATCCGGTATAGGTCGGCGGCCCACAGCGCGGCCTCCTCTCCGCCGGCGGCGGCACGCACCTCGACGATCACGTCTTTGTGATCGTTGGGGTCTTTCGGAAGGAGCAGAGCCCGCAGCTCCTCTTCCAGCTTTGCCATGTCGGCGGATGCCTCCTCTTGCAAGGCTGCCAGATATGAGGCCATCTCGGCGTCGGGATCGCCGGCGGCCATCTCTTGCGCGTCGCTTCGCTCCGCGTCGGCGGCCAGATACGCCCGATAGGCGGCGGAGACCGGCTTCAACTCGGAGTGGCGGCGGGCGGTCTCGCTGTAACGCACCTGATCGGCGAGTACTTCGGGATCGGCGAGCTGGGCAAGAATCTCGTCGTGAAGGGCAACCAGGTCGCGCAGGCGTGCGTCCAGCCGGGGATCCATGCCGTTACCCTTTGCCCGGGAGCGGCGCTCCGTCGTCATCAGAAGCCTCAACCCGAGCAGCCGGCGAGCTGTACGCCATCGGCCCGCGGGCGGCCACTTCCCGCACATCTGGGTCGGAGAGGGCTGCCAGCAGGCTCGCCACCGCCACTTCGACCTGATCGGGATCAGGGGGGCGCGTGGTGAGGGATTGCAGCCAGATGCCGGGGCGGGACGCCCACTGCAGCCATCGGCGATCGGCGGCGGCTTTCAACAGCTCGTAGGACACTGCTGCAACGACAGGGACCAGCAACACCCGGGAGGCGATCAGCCACGGCAGCGAAGGCCGGCCGACAAACGTGAACACGACCAGGGCGAGCAACACGACGATCATCAAGAAGTTGGTTCCGCAACGGGGATGCCGCGGCGAGTACTTGCCGATCTCCACCTGATCGAGGGGGTCGCCGGCTTCGTAGGCGTGGATCGTCATGTGCTCTGCTCCGTGGTATTCGAAGACGCGCCGGATCTCTTTCGACCGCCCGATCAGCCAGATGTAGCCGATGAACAACAGCACCCGGACTGCACCGTCGATGACGTTGAAGACGATGCTGCTGTCGCCGAGCCGGTCGTCGAAAACGCCTGCCACCAGCAACGGAACGACCATGAACACGGCGAGGAAGAACACCAAAGCCACCGTCATCGAGAAGACGAGCTGTGCCTTGGACATCTCCTTCTCGTCGCCGGCGTCGGCCTTCTGCGCCGACCATGTCAACGCCTGCATGCCGAGAGAGAGGGATTCCCACAGCACCAGGGCGCCACGTACGAAGGGAACTTTGGCGAGGCGAGAACGGGCGGACAACCTGGGAAGCTCGTGGGTCACCGACTCGACGATGCCGTCTTGCCGCCGAACCGCTACCGCCCAGGCGTCGGGCCCGCGCATCATGACGCCTTCGATGACGGCTTGGCCTCCGACGGTGGCGCCCGGAGGGCGGCTCACTCAGTCCTCCGCGTCGGCGGCAGTTCCGCCCTCGCTTTGCGCAGCAGCGGCCGCGGAGGCCGGCCGGTCGGATTGCCTGGTGAACGTGGTCCTGCCGTAGCGACGCTGGAAACGCTCAACGCGGCCACCGGAGTCGACGAGCTTCTGCTTGCCGGTGAAGAACGGGTGGCATTCGTTGCATAGTTCCACATGGAGCGTCTCCACCGTCGAACGAGTGGTGAAACTGTTGCCACAGGAGCAGGTGACCTGCGCTTCCACATAGTGGGGATGGATTTCGGTCTTCACGGCAAGCCCTCCTCAGCTGATGACACTCGGCGTCGACTTGGCAACGGTATCGATGAACTCTGCGTTGGATTTCGTCGACTTCAACCGGTCGATGAGCAATTCCAACGCCGCTCCCGATTCCAGAGCGAGCAGCACACGGCGCAGCTTCCACACTTCGACCAGCTCAGATCTGGTGAACAGCAGCTCTTCGCGGCGTGTGCCCGAAGCCTCGATGTCGATCGCAGGGTAGATGCGCTTGTCCGCCAGCTTGCGGTCGAGCCGCAGCTCCATGTTGCCGGTGCCCTTGAACTCTTCGAAGATGACTTCGTCCATGCGCGACCCCGTCTCGACGAGGGCGGTCCCCATGATGGTCAGGCTGCCACCCTCTTCGATGTTGCGAGCCGCACCAAAGAAGCGCTTCGGGGGGTACAGAGCAGTCGAGTCGACGCCGCCGGAGAGGATCCGGCCTGAAGCCGGCGTTGCCAGGTTGTGGGCCCGGGCAAGGCGGGTGATCGAGTCGAGGAGGATGACGACATCGGTACCCATCTCGACGAGGCGCTTCGCCCTCTCGATGGCCAGCTCGGACACCTGGGTGTGTTCCTCGGCAGGCCGGTCGAATGTGGAGTAGATCACGTCGCCCTTTACGGACCTCTGCATATCGGTGACCTCTTCGGGACGCTCGTCGACGAGCACCACCATGAGGTGGCATTCGGGGTTGTTCGTGGTGACCGAGTTGGCGATCTCCTTGAGCACGGTCGTCTTGCCGGCTTTGGGTGGCGACACGATGAGCCCCCGCTGGCCTTTCCCGATCGGTGAGATGAGGTCCATGATCCTCGGCATGATGTGGTTGGGCTGTCCATCAACCTCGAGCCGCAGTCTCACGTCGGGGAACAGGGGGGTCAGGTCGCCGAACTTGGGCCGCTTGCGAGCGTCTTCCACCGACATGCCGTTGACCAGGTTGATCCGGGTCAAAGCGGGGAACTTCTCCTGGGCCCGTGCCGGACGGATGGGGCCACTTACCGTGTCTCCCTTGCGCAAGCCGAACTTGCGGATCTGGTTGGCAGACACGTAGACGTCCTTCTCCCCGGGCAGATAGCCGGTGCAACGCAGGAAGCCGTAGCCTTCGGGAAGGATGTCGAGGGTGCCTTCGCGCTCCTCGAGTTCCGACTCGTCCCACTGCTGCTGGCCGCGGCCCCGGCGCCGGTGGCGTTGTCCCCCCTCGCGCGGTGCCCGGCCACGGTGACCATCTCCCGAAGGGCGGTCGTTTTTCGACCCTGCATCGGCGGCTTCGTTCGAGTCACGCACGATCGCGCCCGAAGGCACCTCTGGAACCTCCACCGCCGGCAGCACCGCGGCGTCGAAGCCGTCGGCCGCCAAGATGGCGGCGATCAGCTTCGACTTCTGCAAGGAGTCGTGCTCGTCGACTCCGAGCCCCGCCGCGATGGGGCGCAACGCTGCCAGATCCATCTGCTGCAACTGCAATCTCGTTGACATGGGTCTCCTACCTCAATGCTGATCGTGGAGAGCCTGTTGGTAGGCCTCCCAATCCTGGTTGAACCGTTCGTTGCCCAGGTCGGTTAGCGGGTGGTTGAAGAGCTTGCCCATCACCTCGAATGGCATCGTGGCGATGTCGGCGCCGATCTTCGCCGCTTCGGCTACATGCTGCGGGTGCCGCAGCGAAGCGGCCAGCACCTCGGTGTCGTAACCCTGGACGTTGTAGATATCGACTATTTCGGCGAGCAGATTCAGTCCATCGTTGGCAATGTCGTCCACCCTGCCGAGGAAAGGGGACACGAAGGTTGCCCCTATGGAGGCCGCGAGAACTGCTTGAGCCGGGCTGAATACGAGGGTCACATTGATGGGGATGTCGATGGCAACCATGCGCGAGCCGGCGGTGACGCCTGCTTTGGTCATGGGGACTTTGACGACGACGTTGTCGGCAATGGCCCGCAGCTCTTTGGCCTGGGCCACCATGTCGTCGGGATCGTCGGCCACCACCTCGGCCGACACCGGGCCCGGCACGAGGTCGGTTATCGCCCTGACGAGATCGTGAAACGCGAGCCCTTCCCGGGCGGCGAGGGTGGGGTTGGTAGTGATCCCGCTGAGGATGCCCCAGTCCCCCGCGGTACGGATATCGGCAAGGTGTGCAGTGTCGAGAAACAGTTTCACCGGAACCTCCGGATGAATTCGAGGAAAGTCGTCGCCGACCGGTCATGCGCCACGCGAACGTCGCCGCACTCAGGGACGGGACGGGGAGTCGGTGGCATTGTAGGCAACGATCGCCGGGACGCAAAGATTCCTCTCCTCCGCCACCCAGCGCCGGGGCAGTAGCCGGTTGCCGGCAGCGGCCGGAGATGATTCCTCGGCCTCACCAACCCAGGTAATCGGCGACTGCATCGATACGGGGGGGGACGGGATCCTCAATCGTCATCCTGGACAGCGCCATGTCGGGGTCTTTCAGCCCGTGGCCGGTGAGTGTGCATACCACCGGCCCCGGCGGGAGTTTCCCCGCGAAAGCGAGTAGACCGGCCACCGCGGCGGCCGATGCCGGCTCGCAGAACACCCCTTCGGTGACGGCCAGCAGCCGGTAGGCATGCACGATCCGGTCATCGGTGACGGCCTCGATGCGACCCCCGGACTCGTCGCGAGCTTCGACGGCACCCGACCAGGAGGCCGGGTTGCCGATGCGAATGGCGGTGGCCACGGTATGCGGATCGTCCACGGGCTCTCCCCACACGAGAGGGGCCGCCCCGGCCGCCTGGAAACCCCACATTCGCGGTGAATGCCCCGCGGCGCGATATCCCATCCAGTATGCGGTGATGTTGCCAGCGTTGCCGACAGGGAGACAATGCACCGCAGGTGAATCTCCCAGGGTGTCTGTGATCTCCCAGGCCGCGGTCTGCTGGCCTTCGAGCCGGTGGGGGTTCAACGAGTTGACCAGGGTCACCCCATGGCGGTCGCATAGCATCCGGACCAGGTCGAGGGCGTCGTCGAAGGACCCTTCGACGGGGACGACGCGCGCCCCGTGGGCTGCCGCCTGGGCGAGTTTTCCCCGGGCCACCTTCCCCGCCGGTAAAACGACCACACAGTCGATACCGGCGCGCGCTGCGTATGCAGCCGCCGACGCCGACGTGTTGCCTGTGGAGGCGCAGGCCCCCGCCCGGGCGCCGTCTTCAACCGCTTTGGATACCGCAAGGGTCATTCCTCGGTCTTTGAACGATCCGGTCGGGTTGGCCCCTTCGATCTTGAGAAACACGGGGCGGCCCACTTCGGTGGAAAGTCGTTTCGCCTCGACGAGCGGAGTGTTGCCTTCCAGCAAGGTGATGAACGGTGTCTCCTCGCCGACCGAGGGCAGCCGGTCCCCGAACCCGGCAAGGAGTCCCGGCCACGTCATGACTCGGTCGACTCCACCCGAATGGCAGCGGCCACATCCGAAACCACACCCAGTCCACGGAGGCCGTCGCGGGCAGCCTGCTGGGCGCGCTCGGGAGCTGAGTGGGTGACGATCAGCAGGGTGGCCTCGTCGCCGCTGCATTCCTGGCGCACCGACCTGATCGACACGCCGTGATGGCCGAACACCGCTGCTATCTGCGCCAGCACACCGGGCTGGTCGACAACCATCAACCGCAGATACCACATGGTGCTGACATCGCCGAAGTCGGCGACACCGCCGTCCGCCAGGCGGATACGAGGCGCCACCAGCGTGCCTGCTCGCAGCTCACGGGCGGCGGTGATGATGTCACCGAGCACCGCGCTGGCCGTGGGCTCGCCGCCAGCGCCGGGCCCGGAGAATAGGAGTCGCTGCACCGCAGGGCCCTCGAT
Source organism: uncultured Acidimicrobiia bacterium (assembly GCA_964538725.1). GTDB lineage: Bacteria > Actinomycetota > Acidimicrobiia > Spongiisociales > JAOTWH01 > CAZIEQ01. The sequence continues at coordinate 17,977 of CAZIEQ010000012.1, forward strand.
GGAAATGGCGTTGCGGGCCCCCCGCACCGAAGCCAGTGGATGATGGGTGAGGACCATCGCCGGATAGACGCGAGCGTTGACACCCTCCTCGGTGCGTTCGGCAACCGCCAGCAGTTTGACCACATATCCGAGCTCGGCAGCAAACTGCAGGTCAACCGGGTCGAGACCGGTGATGCCCTCCCGATACACGGCGTCGGCTCCCACCCAGCTGCCGAAGGCAAGCCCGGCGAGGATGGCGGCCTTGGCGGCGGCGTCCACTCCGGTGACATCCGAGGATGGGTCCGTCTCGGCATAGCCGAGGCGCTGCGCTTCGGCTAGGGCCACCTTGTAGGCCATGCCCGACTCGGACATGGCGGTGAGAATGAAGTTGGTAGTGCCGTTGACGATTCCCATCACTTTGGTGAGGGTTTCTCCCGCCAGCGTCTCCCACAACGGCCGGATGATGGGAATGCCTCCACCGACCGCAGCTTCGAACAGGAGTGACACACCGGCCTCTTCTGCCGTCTGGAACAGTTCGGGTCCGCGAGCGGCGATCAACTCCTTGTTGGCCGTCACCACCGGCTTACCGGCTCGAAGAGCCGCAAGTACCAGGTCTCCGGCAGGGTCCATGCCACCCATGACCTCGACCAGCATCTCAACCGAGTCGTCGGCGACGACGTCGGCCACGTTGTCGGTGAGCACACCGGGGAGGAGGTCGAACCCCCGCTCCTTGTCGAGTGTTCGGACGCCCACTCGGAGCACCTCGAGCTGGAGGCCCGTCTTGGCCGCGATCACATCCCGATTGTCAACCAGCCGCCGCACGAGCGCTCCACCGACCGTACCGCCGCCGAGAATGCCGATGCCGATACCCATGAGCACGTGATGCTACGGCCGTCGACTCCCCGGAGCACGCACGACGGCCTGGACCGCTATCCCCGCACCAGCTCACAGATATCGGGGCGGGTGCGATGACGCTCGGCGAAGTCGAGGCCGTAGCCGACCACCCACACGTTGGGAATGTCGAAGCCGACGTAGTCGACTTGGACCGCTACCTCCTGCCGGTCTGGCTTGCGGAGCAGGGTGCAGGTGGCAAGCGATGCCGGGCTGCGGGCACCGATCAGGCGCAGCAGGTAGTCCATCGTGCGGCCGGTGTCGACGATGTCTTCCACCACCAGAACGTCGGCCTCCCTGATTGGATGACGGACATCCATGAGGAGGCGCACTGCGCCGGAGTGCTCTTCGCTTTCCTCGGCGCCGTAGCTGGTAACCGCGATGAACTCGACCCGATGCTCCACGTCGAGACGACGGGCCAGATCGGCGAGGAAGACAAACGAGCCTTTGAGCACACCCAGCAGTACCAGTTCGGATGCGTCCGCGTAGTCGGCATTGAGCTGCGCCGCCAGCTCAGCGACCCTGGTTTCGATCTGGGCCGCCGTAATGAGGGTGCGTAGCTGCTCCGCCATCTCCGCAACCTACATGCGCCGAGCCCGCCGCCGGTTCACATGCTCGCCGGCGCCGAGATTCCCAGCAGGCCGAGAACCGTGGCCAGGGTGCGGCGCGCAGCTTCCACCAGCCACAACCGGGCCTGGGTGAGAGCGGCATCATCGGTCAGCACCCTGCAGTCGGTGTAGAACTTGTGGAAAGCGCCTGCCAACTCGGCAGCGTACGCCACCACACGGTGAGGTGCCCGGCGCCGCGCCGCCAGCACCACTTCTTCGGGAAGCCGGCCGATCTGTCGTATCAGATCTGCCTCCGCGGCTTCTCCGAGCAGGTGGAGGTCGGCGGCTTCGAGCGGGCACCGCACCACACCTGCCTCCGCGGCCACTCGCTGCAGCGATTTGACCCGGGCATGAGCGTATTGCAGGTAGTAGACCGGATTGTCCATCGACCGTTTCTTGGCGACCTCCAGGTCGAAGTTGATCGTCGTGTCTGGGCTGTAGGCGAGCAGGAAATAACGGGCGACATCCACGCCGACTTCGTCGAGTACCTCGCGAAAGGTGACGAAATCCCCCGCCCGAGTGGACATTCTCACCGGCTTGCCGCCGCGAGTCACGTTGACCAATTGGGTGATGATGACCTCCAGCCGCTCCGGGTCGTATCCGAGTGCTTCGATGCCCGCCTTCAGCCTGCGGATATAGCCGTGATGGTCGGCCCCCCAGATGTTGATGACGAGGTCGAAGCCACGTTTGAATTTGTCGTAGTGGTAGGCGATGTCGGGGGCGACGTAGGTATATGCACCGTCGGCCTTTACCACGACCCGGTCCTTTTCGTCACCAAACGACGTGGTGCGGAACCACAAGGCGCCGCCGTCGCGGTAGGTGTGGCCGCGCTGGGTGAGCACGTCCAGGGCGGCGTCGACAGCGGAGCGTTCGTGCAGCGTGCGTTCGGAGAACCACGCGTCGAACCGAATGCCGGCGACATCGAGCGTCTGGCGGATGTCGCCCATGGCACGCTCCAGCCCCCAGCCGTATACGAGCCTGTGCCTCTCCTCCGCGGCCATCTGGGCCCATTCGGGATGTTGCACCGCCAGTTCACTACCCCAATCGCGGACGTAATCCCCGTGATAACCGTCGTCGGGGACCGCCGCCTCCCCACCCAAGGCCTGCAGGTAGCGGGCCTCCACTGAGGCGGCGTAGAGATCCATCTGCACGCCGGCGTCGTTGAAGTAGTACTCCCGCTCCGTCGTATATCCGGCGGCGTCGAGAATGTTGCACAGAGCGTCACCGAGGACGCCGCCGCGGCCGTGGCCGATGTGAATGGGACCGTTGGGGTTGACCGAGACGAACTCCACCTGCACCCGGCCCGCCGACTCGCCGCTGCGGCCGTAGCCGTCGCCGACGGCGGCCCTCACGATCTCCTCGAGCCAGCCGGCGCCGAGGCGGAAGTTGATGAACCCGGGACCGGCGATCTCCACCGCGAGCAGATGGGGTACCTCGGGAAGATGATCCAGGATCGCCCTGGCAACCTCCCTTTCCACTTCGGTCGTCAACCTGTTTCTCTGGG
>CAZIEQ010000013.1:0-19622 GCA_964538725.1 uncultured Acidimicrobiia bacterium
AAAGGGAGATCGCCGGGGGTCTGTTCGACGCGCCGCTCGAGGTCGTGCGAACGCCGGCTTACGGCATACGTGTGCCGGCGACCGCCGAGTATGTGCTCGAGGGCACGATCAACCCCGATGTGGATGTCGACGAGGGCCCCTTCGGCGAGTTCTCTGGATACTCGTCCGACCGGTCCACGAGGAACTTGCTCGCGGTCGAGACGGTGCTTCATCGGTCAGATCCTCTGTGGCTCGACGTCGTCGGCGGCAACTCCGACGAACACCTCAATCTGGCCCGGATCCCGCGTGAGTCCGAGATGATCCACAAGCTGCGCGGCCGGTTCCCTGCGGTGACACAAGTGCACTACCCAAACTCGGGTACTCACTTCCATTGCTACATCACCGTCGACCAGCACAGGCCCGGCGATGCCCGCCAGGCAATGCTTGGCCTTCTCGGGTGGGACCCGTACTTGAAGACCGTTGTTGCGGTCGATGCCGACATCGACATCACTGATGACAGCGCAGTGCTGTGGGCGCTTGCCACTCGCTTCCAACCGAGTACCGATCTGTTCGTAATCGATGGTCTTCCCGGCAGCCCTCTCGACCCGTCGTCGGTTGATGGATCGACATCGCGCTTGGCTCTCGACGCCACTCGCGGACCCGACTTCGCCGCCACACCGATCGCTCTCTCAGCCGATGCCGTGGCACGAGCCCGGACGGTTCTCGGCCTCTAACCCGACCAGCGGCGATACCTCCGGTGAGCCGACGGCGAGCCACCCCAGTGATGGACCGCCGTCGATTGCTTCGGCTTGAACGTCCTCGTACATCTGGTGCCACTCGTCGATGGGTTCCAGTTTGTCGACGTCGTAGAGCTTCTGGAACGGTCTCTCGTCGGGCTGCTCGGTGAGTTCCCCTTACACGGCAGCTTCCCGGCGCGACATGGCGGACAGTTCGTTGCCGTGTTGAGAGTGAGTGCGGCCGTGACCGGATCAGGGTTGTCTTGGGTTACGCCTGCAGCGCCCATCTGGTTGCTTCGCCATCGGACGACCTGCCATCGATGTCGGAAACGTCAACCGAAACAGAGCTCGGTGCGTTGTACAACGCTGCGCGTCGAAACATTGGCGAGGTTGTTGCTGACCCCGGCAAGTTGCCCGGGTCATGGGCGGATGGCGGGGAAGCGATCCAGGATTCGCTTCCGGACGTTTTCCGGGAGACGGCTGTGGGGCTCCATCTCCCGGATCTCGGCGACCTTCGCCCGGGCCCGCGAAAGCATGTCGTCGCCGGGTTCGTGGCTCTCGCGCTTGGTGCGTCTCGCAACCGTCGGCACGAAGAACTCCGACCGCATGTGGCGCACCGTGTGCTGTTCAACGATGTAGTCGGAGCCCGGACCCTTGGCGATCATCAGATCTGTCGCCAGCGTTTCGTCGTCGACCTCGATCCCGCGCAGTACACGCTGGCACATACCGAGGATCTCATTGTCCAACACCAGCTTTTCGTAGGAAACAGTGAGATCGGACTCCATCAACCCGGCGATGTCGTGGATGTAGTTGGCGCCGCTCATCGCCACCAGCAGGCTCGACATGGCGCTCTCGTAGGCAGCCTGGACGTCGACCGTCGTAGCATCGGTGGTGCCTGCAGTCGAATAGAGCGGCAGCTCGAAGTGCTGGGCCATCTGGGCCACCGCGGCGTTGATCATGGCTCTTTCAATCGGGCCGCCCAGGTGATCCATTGTGCGAAGGTTGGTGATCGATCCGACGCTGCCGCAGATTCCGGGAGCACCCCGCTTCGTGCTCTGCACGAGCGCGATGCCTGCCAGTGTTTCGGCCACGTGGGTGAGGACGTTGCCGGCCAGTGTTATCGGCGAGGTGGTGCCACAGATGGGCTCGGTGGGTACCACCACCGGCAGAGCCTCTCTTGCAACGTGACAGGTGATCTCGCCGTAGATCTTGTCGATCTTGAACGGACTGATGATGAGCGTAATGAAGGAAACGAATGGTTGCTCCCTCAGTTGGTTTGCCCCGCCGGCGATCATCTGCGCCGTTTCGATCGCATCACGGCACCCCGAAGCCGAATAGACCCCGCCCATGATGTGCTTGGTCGTGTTGTCCAGAGCGTGGAAGAAACGATTCACGTCGATCTCGTCGGAGTCCTCGATCTCGTTGGGGAAGACGTTGATCGTGAACACATGGATGTTGTCCAACAGATCCACTATGCGGGCGTTCAGCGCCACGTCGAGGCTCGTGGAGGGGCGTCGCTCGCCCGTATCCGGATCGAGGACGTAGATGGCTGTACCTCCGGTCCCGTAGTGGACCCGGTTCGCCTCCAGCACGCAGTCAGCGTCGCCATCGCGGCTGAACAAGGTGACCGAGGACGGATTCGAGTCGATGGCATCTTCAACGAGGCCGCGGGGCAGGCGGACGCGTCGCGTGTTCTCATCTACCGGAGCGCCCGCGGTTCGGAAGGCTTCCAGTGCCGTCGGCGAGTACACCGATATACCCGATTCCTCGAGCACCCGGAAGGCCGCGTCGGCGATCTTCGTCACGTCTGCACCGGTTAGGGGCCGGTAGAGCGAAGATCGAAGACCGGGTGTTGCGTGTTGCGTCCGCTCCACGGGTGGTGCCTCCTCAGGGCTTTCTTGGCTAGCGTTTCCAGGAGAGTAGGCGAGGAGCGCGGAGCGGAGGCGACCACTTGCGCATGGTCGGTGGGAGATGGGGCCGAGTTCGGCCCGTCCGGTGGTTCACCAGGCGGGACGAGGTCACTACCGAGAAGGAGAAATGGAGATATCGACACTCGAGCAGCTGAGTCAGGCGACGGTCGCCGGCGATGCGGGCCAGGTGGTCCAACTGACCGAACAGGCCCTCGGCGAGGGCATGGACGTCAACCGGGTCATACATGAGGGCCTCATCCCGGCCATGGACTTCGTCGGCGACGAGTTCGCTGCGGGCAGGCTCTACATTCCCGAGATGCTCCTCTCCGCCATGGCCATGAAGGCCGGGATGGAGGTGATCAAGCCTCTTCTGGTCGAGGGGCAGGTCGAGACCCTGGGGAAGGTGGTGATTGGGACGGTCCAGGGAGACCTCCACGACATCGGCAAGAACCTGGTCGGGATGATGCTCGAAGGAGCCGGTGCCGAGGTCGTCGACCTCGGCGTAGGTATCTCTCCTCAGGGGTTCGTCGAAGCGGCGAAGGCCGAACAGGCCCAGTTCGTGGCTATGTCGACGTTGTTGACGACGACGATGCGCTTCATGAAAGAGACCGTGGACGCTCTGCACGAGGCCGGCTTGAAGGACGGTGTCAAAGTCCTGATCGGGGGGGCGCCGGTCACCAAAGAGTACAGCTCCGAGATCGGTGCCGACGGCTACGGGAGCGACGCCGCCGAGGCGGTCAACCGGGTCAAGCAGCTGGCGAAGGGCTGAGGAGAGCCGGGGCCATCTCGATCATATCTCCTCGTCGTAGGCCTTTATCGAGAGAAACTTGACCGGGAGCTGCGCAATGTTGCTGGGACCGTGGGGCACCCCGCCCTCGAAAAACAGCGAGTCCCCAGGCTCCAGGATGTAGCGAGCTGTGCCGTAGCCGTATTCCATGGCGCCGCTCAGCATGAAGATGAACTCGGTCCCCGGGTGCTGGAACAGAGGGAACACCTCGGTCCTGGTGTCGAGGGTCACCAGGACCGGCTCGATGCCCTTGTGGGGGCCGCGAGCTGCCCCCAGCAGCTGATACCGACGTCCCTGGGTCTTCTCGTCTGCCTCGATGTCGATACCCTGGCCGGACTTGACATGGAGTGCGTCGTGTTCTTCCTCGAGTCCGCGGAAGAAGGCGGTGATCGGCACCGACAGTGCACTGGCCAGCCGGGCGAGAGTGGTCAGGCTGGGCGATGCCTGCGAGTTCTCGATCTTGGAGAGCATCCCCTTCGAGAGTCCACTGTGCTCGGCTAATTGCGCGATCGTGAGCGACGAACCGTGCCGGTACTCTCGCAGGCGCTGGGCGATCGTGGAGGCCACTATCCGCTCGAGGGCCTCAGGATTCACCGGAGGTACCTTCTGCAAGGCCGCACCATGTGACGGCGGTGCCGGCTCCTGAGGGTTGCCGTCGGCCGCGCCCTTCCCACGGGGATGCTTCGTTGCGGATCCCACGGTCATCCGATTTCGATCGTTCCGGCTAGAACAGCGTCAGGTATCGCTCCACCTCCCAGTCGCTGACGACGCTGTGGTATTCGAAGAACTCGTGGCGTTTCACCTCGGCGAAGTAGTCGACGTAGTCGCCGCCGGGCACTCGTCCGAGTGCTTGTCGCAGCACGTCGTCGGCGACGAGCTTGTCGATCGCCTCTACCAGCGTCTGCGGCATGACCTCGATCCCCTTCTTGACGACCTCGTCGAGCGACAGCCGGTGCAAGTTGTCTGTGTTGGGCTCCCCAGGATCGAGGCCGCGGTCGATACCGTCGAGGCCGGCGGCCAGGATGACGGTCAGAGCCAGATACGGGTTGGCGGAACCGTCGACCGTCCGGTTCTCGACCCTGCCCGGCTCTGGGACGCGCAACATCTGAGTGCGGTTGTTCCCACCGTAGGAAGCGTACGCCGGTGCCCAGGTCGCCCCCGACGTCGGCGCCCCCACTCCTACCCGCTTATACGAGTTGACGGTGGGGGCGATGACCGCCGATATGGCTCCGGCATGGTCGAGCACGCCGGCGATGAAACCGTAGGCCAGATCCGACATGCCGAGCCCGCGCGCATCCGAGCCGTCCTCGAACAGCGGTTCGCCGCTCCCAGCGCCCCAGAGGCTGGCGTGCACGTGGAGCCCGTTGCCGGTCAAGTGGGCAAACGGCTTCGGCATGAAGGTCGCCGTCATCCCGGCCTGATGGGCGATGCTGTGCACCATGTAGCGGAAGAAGATCAGGCGATCGGCTGAGGTCAGCGCGTCGGCGTACCGGAAATTCTGCTCGAACTGGCCGTTGGCGTCCTCGTGGTCGTTTGCGTAGTTGGACCAGCCGAGTTGGTTCATGAACGTCGAGACCGTTGTCAGGTGCTCGTACATGCGGGTGAGACCTTTGGCGTCGTAACACGGCTTCTGCGCCGTGTCGAGATCATCGGCGAGGCTGATCCCACCCTCTGGCTTGCGCTGAACCAGGGAGTATTCGGCTTCGAGCCCGGTCATGAATGCCAGGTCCCGTTGAGCGAGTTGGGCGAGTTGCCGCTTCAGGATGACCCGCGGCGAATAGGGCCACTCCTCGCCCTCCACGTGAATGTCGCATTGGAGGACCGCGAGACCGGGTTGCCACGCCACCGGCGTGTAGGAGGCCGGGTCGGGGATGGCCATCATGTCGGGGTCCGACGGCGCCTGGCCCATCGGCCCCGCCGCGAACCCGGCAAAGCCCACCCCGTCCTGCATGAGCATGTCGAACGATTCCACCGGGACGAGCTTGGCACAGGGCTTCCCGTGCATGTCCACGAACATCGCGAAGAAGAATCTGATCCCGTCGCTCTCTGCCCTCTCCCGTAATTCCTGTCGAGTCACTGGTCCTTCCCCAATCTTGCGCGGTCCCAGGATGAAGCCATGGTAATCACTGCTGTTGCCCTGGGGGAAATGATGTATACTCCTAGTAAACGGACCGCGAACGGGGTTGACGAGAGATGTGTGGGATCGTCGGGCTGCATCTGAAAAACCCCGATCTCTATCCGCGGCTCGGAGAGTTGCTCGCTCCGATGCTCGCAGCGATGGGAGAGCGGGGCCCGGACTCGGCCGGCATTGCGGTGTACGAGGACGGTCTTCCCGAAGGAATGTTGCGCTACACACTGCGCGCCCCCGGCGCCGGCTTCGACTGGGAGCCGGTGGAGTCCCTGCTCGGTGAAGCTCTGGGCGATCCGGTGGAGCTGCGACGCGCAGGTCACGACGCCGTGGTGGTCGCCGGATGTGAGCCGGAGCTGGTCACCGCAGCCCTGAGATCGGTGGCGTCGGAAGTCCGCCTCGTGGGCTGGGGCCGTGCAATGGAGGTGTATAAGGACCTGGGGTCCCCACGCGAGATCTGCCGGCGGTACGGTATCGAAGAACGCTCTGGCTATCAGGGGTTGGGTCACACCCGGATGGCCACCGAATCGGCGGTTACCACCGACCACTCCCACCCTTTTGCAGCCGGGCCCGACTTGTGCCTGGTCCACAACGGGAGCTTCTCCAACTACGCGACGATCCGGCGCGGGCTGTCTGATGAAGGCATCGAATTCGACACCGACAACGACTCGGAGGTAGCAGCCCGCTACATCGCCGACAGGGTGAGCCAAGGGTTCGACCTGGCCGAGGTCCTCAAGATGGTGCTCGATGACTTCGATGGCTTCTTCACACTCCTGGTGGCGACCATCGACCGGTTTGCAGTAGTCCGGGATGCGTTCGCCTGCAAACCGGCCGTGATCGTGGAATGCGACGACTACGTTGCGATGGCCTCCGAGTTCAGGGCTCTGGCGGGGCTTCCCGGTGTCGGCACCGCCCGGGTGTTTGAACCCATGCCAGAGGAGATCCACTCATGGTCACGCTGAGTTGCCGGGACCTGGCGACCCGCGACATCAACGAAGCTCTGCTCCGGTTGCCTGCAGGCTCCGCCGTGACAATCACCGACCCCGGCGGACGGCACAACCTGGCTGTGGGCCTGGTCAACCGGCTTCACATCACCATCGACGGCAATGCGGGGTACTTCATCGGCGGATTGTGTGATGGTCCTGATGTGACGGTCAACGGGTTCGTGGGCTGGTCCGTGGCCGAAAACCTGATGAGTGGAACCGTGCTGGTGCGAGGCAGTGCCTCGGAATGTGCTGCCGCTTCCGGCCACGGCGGCGTGGTCATCATCGAAGGCGACGCCTCGTCTAGGGCCGGTATCTCACTGAAGGGCACAACGCTCGTTGTCGGCGGAGACGTCGGCCACATGAGCGGGTTCATGGCCCAGGCCGGAGTGATGTTGATAGGAGGTGATGCCGGCCATGGACTGGGCGACTCGTTGTACGAAGCTGTGATCTACGTCGCCGGGAAGATCAGATCACTCGGATCGGATGCGCGCATCGAGGAACTCGAAGAAGCGGATGTACTCGCGGTGGAGAGGCTGGCAAGCCAGGCGGGGTTCGATCACATCGAAGCGGGTGACGTCACTCGAATCGCCTCAGCGCGTGAGCTGTACAACTTCAACGCACTAAAGGATCACGAATACTGATGTCCAGATCAGAAGCCGACACGACCCAGCTGCCGCCGGAAGGCGTCCGCCGCAGCCACACGTTCACCCCCGAGGTCATCGGGCTGATCCACCGAATGGCTGAGGAGGGGCGTTACGAGATCAGGGGAGGGGGAGCAAAGAGGACGATTCCAACGTTCGATGATCTGGTCTTCCTGACATCCTCCCTCACCAGATACCCACTCGAGGGTTACCGGGAGAAATGTGACACGAAGACCGTTCTGGGCACCCGCTACGCCAACAAGCCCATCGAGATCGAGATTCCAGTGACGATCGCCGGGATGAGCTTCGGTTCGCTATCGGCCAGCGCCAAGGAAGCCCTCGGCCGGGCAGCCACCATCGTCGGGACCTCGACGACAACCGGTGACGGTGGGATGACACCCGAGGAGCGCGAGGCCTCCAAGGTGCTCGTCTACCAGTGCCTGCCATCGAGGTACGGGTTCAACATCGCCGATGCGCGCCGTGCTGATGCATTGGAAGTGGTTGTCGGCCAGGGCGCCAAACCGGGTGGCGGCGGCATGCTGCTGGGCCAGAAAGTGAGCGACCGGGTCGCCCGTATGCGCACCCTGCCGGCCGGGATCGACCAGAGGTCTGCCTCCCGGCATCCCGACTGGACCGGTCCCGACGACCTTCGCATCAAGATCGAGGAGCTCCGCGAGGCCACCCGGTGGGAGAAACCCATCTATGTGAAGATCGGTGCCACACGCGTCGAGAACGATGTGAAGCTGGCCGTGGCCTCAGGCGCCGACGTCGTCGTGGTCGACGGCATGCAGGGTGGCACGGCGGCAACCCAGGAGGTCTTCATCGAGCATGCCGGCATCCCGACTCTGCCTGCGGTGCGGCTGGCGGCGGAGGCGCTGAGAGACCTCGGGATGGAAGGTGAGGTGCAGCTCATCGTATCCGGCGGGATCCGCTCGGGGGCTGATGTCGCCAAGGCACTGGCGCTGGGAGCAACCGCCGTTTCGGTCGGCACCGCGGCGCTGATCGCTCTCGGGTGCAACGCTCGAACCTATACACAGAATGGAAAGGATGTCGACGCGACCGCCGACTACCACGCGCTCGGTACCAAACCGGGCTACTGCCACCACATGCAGACGGGCCTGTGCCCGATGGGGATCACGACACAGGATCCCGAACTCGAGAAACGCCTCGAACCGGACCTGGGGGCGCAGAGGGTGGCCAACTACCTGAAAGCCGTGGCTATGGAGCTCACCGCGCTGGCCAGGGCGTGCGGGAAGTCCGATGTTCACAACCTCGAAAAGGAAGACCTGGTGGCGCTCACCATCGAGGCTGCCGCGATGGCGCGAATCCCTCTCGCCGGAACCAACTGGATCCCGGGCTGGGAGGGCTGAACCCAGATCCGGAATAGAGCCGCCTGCCGTCCGGCGGCTGGCGACGAGATGTCCACCCTCGGGGCACTCATTCTCTACGGCACTCATTCGGCGATCCCCGGTGATGCTGCTGGCACAGATGTGACAGATATGTCACAATCAACGCCAGCACTTATCAAGAGCGGCTGAGGGACAGGCCCTGTGAAGCCGCGGCAACCGGTTCTATGAGCACGGTGCCAATGCCTGACCGATGAGCTGCCGAAGGCGGACAACCCGCTCGAGGCGCTCGCGAGTGCGCCGAGACAAGAGGAGGTCCGCATGATTCCGCAGAGCCGGTCCGGCAGGGGAGAGGCCTGTGATGAGTAGCCCATTCCGACGGCTGCTCGCCGGCGGGGGACCCTTGCTGTTGGACGGTGGCATGGGCACCGCCCTCATGGCGAATGGGCTTGAGCCCGGCACCTCACCCGAGGCATGGAACCTGACCCACCCCGAGGTGATACGGAGGATCCATCGCGACTACATCGAGGCCGGGTCGCGAGTGATTCTGACCAACTCTTTTGGGGGCACGCGAAATCGCCTTGCCCTCTCCGGCCTCGGCGACCAGGTCACCGTGTTGAACGAGAGCGCCGCCGAGCTGGCACGAACAGAAGCGGACCGTGCCTTCCATACCGTTGCGGTGGCAGGCTCGATCGGGCCCACCGGTGAGTTGCTGGAGCCGCTCGGGACTCTGACTGTGGCCACTGCAACGGAGGCCGTTGCCGAGCAAGCGGAGGCACTGGCCGAGGGTGGTGTGGACCTCATCTGGATAGAGACGATGAGCGATCTCGATGAGGCCATTGCCGCAGTCGACGGGGTCCGCTCGGTTTGTGATCTAGACATCACCGTGACGCTGAGCTTCGGGTCCCACGGAAATACGATGATGGGGGTGAGCCCGGCACGCGCTCTTGAGACCCTGCGCCGGCTGGACTTGGCTGCCATCGGTGCCAACTGCGGGGTTGGATCAGCCGACGTGGAGGAAGCAGTTGCAGCGATGCGGGCCATCGATTCCGATGTGGTGCTCATTGCCAAATCCAATGCCGGGCTTCCCTGGGTGTCCGACGGTGAGATCCTCTACCCCGAAGGCCCAAATGTGATGGCCGAGTCCGCTCACCGCCTGCGAGCACTCGGTGTCAAGCTGATCGGTGCGTGCTGTGGAAGCACCCCCCGCCACCTCCGGGCGATGGCTGCGGCGCTCGGTCTGGTACCTTCGAGGTCCTGACATCCGTTGGATGTGCGCCTCCCTACGAGCAGCCGGGCGGCCGGCTCCACCTTCGACTGCCGCCACGAGTCACCGGCCGGGCGATGCCCGAATGTGCACCGAGCCGCCGAGTCGGAGCATGAAGAGCCGTTACGCTGAACCGGCCGATGGGAAAGGAGGCGGGACATGACGGAGACGAAGGCCGAGCCGACCTACCTGCACATGGACGAAGAGGCCGAGGACCGGCTGTACCGCCGGCTGCGGGATCACTTCTGGTATCCCGTTGCCTACTCGGACGAACTCACCGACTCGCCTCAGGGATTCACGCTTTTCGGCGAGAAGCTGGTTGTGGTGCGCCTCGGGGGGCAAGCGCGGGTCTTCGAGGATCTGTGCAGGCATCGCGGTGCTGCGTTGTCGCTGGGCGTGGTCGTCGACGGTGGGGAGTGTTTGCGCTGCCCGTACCACGGCTGGACCTACGACGCGAGCGGTCGAGTTACGCAGGTACCGGCGCGCGAGGAACTCTCCACGTTGATTGATGCCGACCTGCCCAGCTATCCCACAACCGAGATGAGTGGCCTTGTCTACACATGCCTCGGTGATCCCAAGTTCCCGGCCCCGCAGATTCCCCAGTTCGATGACCCGTCGTACAGGTTTCTCCACCTCGATGCTTACGAATGGGATTGCTCGTTGCCTCGTCGATTGGAGAACTACTTCGACTTCTCCCACTTTGCATGGGTCCACGACGGGATCCTCGGAGACAGTTCCAAGCCGCGAGTTGAGGATTACCCGGTTGAGAGGGTCGGCTCGGAGATTCGGTTTGTTGCCGGCCCGTTCCCCGAATTCACCGATAACGTGAAAAACTCGCCCGAATCGAACAAGACCGGGTCGAAGATATATGGAGCCATGAAGAAGTACCGGATCTTCATGCCCAATGCGATGGGGTTGAACAGTGCGGCCGGAGAGGAGGAGGACTACGTACTCTGGGTATGTTTGGCTCCCATCGGCCCCACCAGGACTCGCTGCTTCACCTATCAAGGTCGCAACTATCGAGCAGATGCCGACGCGGAGTTTCGGCAGTTCGCGCAGGCGATCAATGAACAGGATCGGCCCATCGTCGAGTCGCAGCGGCCGGCTGAGCTGCCGCGCGATCTGTCGGCCGAGATGCACATCAGGGGCGCCGATCTCGCTGCCCTGCGGTACCGGATGTGGCTCTACCAGATCTCCGAAGGAACGATCGAGATGGCACCGGAGAGCACGTGATTCGCAGCAGCTCGAGCGCAAACCAGGAGATGGTCTATGGGGAAGCCTGAACGGAGGGGCGGCCTTTGCGAATCGTGATCGACTACGGCCGGTGCATCGGATCAGGGATGTGTACCGGAATCGCTCCGGATCTGTTCGAGCTGGACGACGATGCCAAGCTCACGGTGCTCATCGAGAGGCCACCCGAAGATCGGCGTGCTGCAGTGGAGGCCGCCGTCATGTGTTGTCCCGTCGAGGCGGTCTCCACTTCGGATGATTGACGCCGCGGGGGTGGAGCCATATGCGGCAAGATCAGCTTGGAATGCTCTCCACTGCTGCCGGGATGTTGGACAGCCGCCACTCGGAGGAGCCCTGACGGCTCGGTGATGAGGTCGCTTCCAGTCTCACCGGCTTTCCCTCGCGTACGGCACGGCCAGGGCGGAGGGAGCGCTGTACTTGCGGGCCGCGGTGGGTCGAGCCGAAATGATGATGAGCGCAACGATCGTCAACACGAACGGAAGTGCATTCAGGATATCGGATGGGACGTTGACGCCGAGGATCTGCAACGTGAATCCCATGTTGCGCAGGGCGCCGAAGATATAGGCGGCTGCCATGGCGCGCCATGGCCGCCACCCTGCGAAGATCACCAGGGCGACTGCAATCCAGCCGATCCCCGCGGTGATGCCGTTCTGATAGATGCCGAACACGCCGATCATCAGATACGCCCCGGCAAAGCCGGCACCGGCGCCGCCGACCATCGTGTAGATGTATCGGGTAGCCGACACCGAGATACCGGCGGCGTCTGCGGTAGCCGGATCTTCGCCGACGGCCCGCAGTGAAAGGCCCGACCGGGTGTGGAACAGCCAGAAGCTGGCGATGGCAACCAGCACCCACGACAGGTAGACCACCCAGTCGTGGCTGAACAGCAGCGGCCCAACGATCGGAAGGTCGCGAAAGACCGCTCCGAACACGGGTTGGAACGATGAGATGGGGAGCTTGAATGTGAGTGCGGAGTCGTTGAGGCTGCCGATGAAACTGGCGAATCCGGTTCCGGCGATGACGAGCGCCAGCCCGGATACCAGCTGGTTCGCTCGGAGGGTCACGGCCAAGAACGCGTGAATCAGAGCCAGCAAGGCTCCGGTGATTGCTCCAACCGCCATTGCCATCGGCAGGCTGGCGTGCTCACTGCTCACCCAGAAGGCCACCGCGCCGCTGGCGAGCATCATGCCCTCGATCCCGAGGTTCATCACCCCGGAGTGCTCGGTCATGATCTCACCGAGCCCGGCGAGCAGGATAGGAGTTCCAATGGCGATCGAGGACACCAGCGACAGCAGGAGCACAGAATCGTTCACGTCGTCTCCAAACCGGCGGCGGGCTCACCGATCGGATGGATCCGGATCGCGTTGTGGAGAAACCATTCACCACCGACGACGCAGAGGAACAGAATGCCTTCGAACAGCAGGACGACCTCGGACGGAATCCCGAGCGCCTGCAAGCCTGGGCCCGCGTTCGTGAGGCTGGCAACGAGGATCGCCACAGGGATCACCCCGAGAGGCGACAGGCGTGCAATGGCTGCAACGACGATGCCGGTGAACCCAATGCCGAGACTCAACGCCCGCGGATCGAGGTTGTGCAGCACCCCGCCGATCTCGATACCACCGGCCAGACCGGCTAGGCCTCCTGATGCCAGCAGCACTGAAACGATCTTTCGATCAACGCGCATTCCTGCGTATTCGGCTGCCCTTTGAGAATCGCCGGTCACTTCGACCTCGAAGCCCCATTTTGTGGAGCGCAGGACCCACCAGAGAACGACTGCCGCTGCGATGGCGATGAATAGACCAATGTGCAGGCGCCCCCATACTCGGGGGAGGAAAGCAGAGTCGCTGATGAAGCGACCGGAGGGGAATGTCACCCGCTCGGCGTTGCGCCAAAAGCTGACGGAGCTGAAGATCAGGTAGTTCATGATGCTCAGCGCAACGAAGTTCAGCATCAGCGTGGAAATCACTTCATCGGTGTTCAGGTAAGCACGCGGTAACGCGGCCAGTCCTGCCCAGATGGCCCCAGCCGCCACGCCCGCGGCCAGCATCAAGACGATCACGATTGGGCCCGGCGTCCCGTCTCCCAGCAGCAGCGCGACTCCACTCGCCGCGATCGCTCCAACGATGAGCTGGCCTTCCGCCCCGATGTTCCAGATCTTCATCCGGAAGGTCACAACCGCTGCCAGACCCGTGAGGACGAGCGGCGTCGCCAAGACCAGTGTGCCCACCAATGCCAGCCGGCCGAGGAATCCCTTCTTGACCATTTCACTGAACGCCGCCACCGGGTCCTGTCCCGTCATCGATAGAACCACCGCACCGATGAGCAGGGCTACAACCACGGAGGCGATGGGGACGATGATTCGTACGGTGAGTGAAGGTAGGGGTCGTGGTTCGACCGTTATCCCGCGGGATCCAAGAGTGACGCTCATCGCAACTCCACCGTGCGTCCTGCCATCATCAGCCCGATGACTTCAGGATCGGCCTGATTCGGTTGCAGCCGTCCCATGACCCTTCCTTCGAACAGCACCACGATCTCGTCGGAGAGCGCGAGCACTTCTTCGAGATCTTCGGAGATCATGAGGATCGCGGCTCCACCGTCACGCTCGTTGAGCAACAGACGTCGAATTGCCTCGGTGGCGGCGACGTCGAGACCCCGGGTTGGCGCAGCCGCCACCAGAGTCTTCAGTCTTCCCGATATCTCTCTCGCCAGGATGGCTCGTTGCAGGTTCCCACCCGACAGCAGGCTCACCGGAAGCGCCGGTCGTACACCTCGGATATCGAAGCGTTTCACCAGGTCCTCAGCCTGCTGATCCATAGCCCGTTTCGAGACGACCGGTCCGCTTGAGAACGGCGGCCCTCGGTACGATTTGAGGGCCAGGTTCTTCGCCAGTGGGAGTCCTCCGGCCAATGCGGTTCCCACCCGATCTTCGGGGATGAACCCGAGGCCGAGCTTGATCCGGTCCAACACACTGGACCGTGTGATGTCGACACCGCCCAGGATTATCTGACCTCTCTTGGCGGGCCGCAGACCGCAGATGACCTC
This sequence comes from uncultured Acidimicrobiia bacterium, assembly GCA_964538725.1. Classification (GTDB taxonomy): domain Bacteria; phylum Actinomycetota; class Acidimicrobiia; order Spongiisociales; family JAOTWH01; genus CAZIEQ01. Next base: position 14,075 of record CAZIEQ010000013.1, read on the forward strand.
GGCGAGTTCACGCTGCCCGTTCCCCGAAACACCTGCTACTCCGATGATCTGACCTGCCCGGACCTCGATGTCGACCCCCTTCAAGGCTTCGAATCCGCGGTCGGCGTCGGCGGTGAGTCCCATGGTCGACAGCACCACTTCACCGGGAATGGCATCGCGCCGCTGGGGCATTGTCAAGTCACGCCCGACCATCATCTGGGCGAGAGCAGAGGGTTCGGCGTCCGCTATCGGCATCGAAGCGATGTTCTTGCCGTCGCGGAGTACCGTTACGCGGTCACACACCTCCATTACCTCGTCGAGCTTGTGGGACACGAAGACGATTGCCCTGCCCTCGTCGGCCATGGCGCGTACCGTCGCGAAGAGGTTGCGAGCCTCCTGCGGAGTGAGTACGGCAGTGGGCTCATCCAAGATGAGAATCCGCGCCCCGCGGTGCAGCAGCTTGAGGATCTCGACGCGCTGTTCCTCGCCGACGGAGAGCTGCCATATTTGAGCATCGGCAGGCACCTGCATTCTGTACCGCTCGCCGAGCTCCTCGACCCGGCGTTCGAGCTCTCTGCGTGACACCACCATGCTGGTGTCGGGGTGCCCCAGAGCGAGGTTCTCCGCAACGGTGAACTTGTCGACGAGGCGGAAGTGCTGATACACCATGCCGACACCGTGCTGAAGAGCGTCGTGGGGGGACCGCAGTTCGACTTGCTCGCCGTTGATGAGTATCTCGCCGCTGTCGGGGCGGTACAGCCCGGCGAGGATGGAGCACAGCGTGGATTTCCCAGCACCGTTCTCACCGAGGAGGGCATGAACTTCACCCCAGCGGAGATCGAAGTCGACGCGGTCGTTGGCCAGTGTTCCGAAGAACGCCTTGGTGATCGCGCGCAAGCCCACTGCCTCGCCACCGTCGTCTGCGGGGTGGCGCGGGGCGCTGCCAGTGGATACGCCCCGCGATTCATCGTGGCTCAAAGCTGCTGTTACCCGGGAATGTCTCCGATGACGCCTTCGATCAACCACGTGCAGCAGGCGGTTCGCTCATCGAAGGGGATCGTCGAGCCCTCCGCGACGACGAGGTTTCCCTGATTGTCATAGATGGGTCCTGCGAAGTAGTCGAAGGTGCCATCGATGATCTCCTGGCTCCGCTGCTCGACCAGTGCGATCGTGTCGGCCGACACCGCGGCCCCGAAGGAAGCTCTTCCGATCATGCCCTCCTTGAGCCCTCCGTAGGTGATGGCGGGTTGCCAGGTCCCATCGGCGATGGCTTGTGCCTGAGCGAGGTAGTACGGACCCCAGTCGAACGTGAAAGTGGACAACCACGAGTTGGGCGCCGTTGCCGACGCGTCAGCCCCATAGTGGATGTACCCGATGCCGGCCGCTTCGGCCACACTGGCGACGGCAGGCGAGTTCACCTCGGCGACGAGGAGGTCGGCACCGGCGTCAACGAGCGCCTGTGCGGCTTGCTGCTCGACCGGTGGGTCATACCAGCTGTTGATCCACACCGCCTGCACCTGGATATCCGGGTTCATCTCACGGGCCCCGATGGTGAAGGCGTTGATGCCGCGGGCAACCTCTTCGATCGGGAACCCACCGGGGTAGCCGATGAGAAGTACGTCTGCAACGGATCCTGCGATCAACCCATCGAGATACCTGCCATCCTCTGTTGCCGCGTCGAAAGCTCCGACATTCGGCGCGGTCTCGAATCCGGCCCATGACAGGAAGACGGTGTCGGGAAACTTGGGGGCTACCAGCAGGATGTCGTCCTGGCAAAAGGTCGTGCACACCACCAGGTCATAGCCCTGCGAACCGAAGTCCTCGAAGGCAGCCTGGAATTCGGATCCCGGTGACACGTTCTCCACGAATGTGGTTTCGACGCCCGGCAGGTTGGTTTCGACGAACTTGCGGGCGATGTCGTGTTGCTGGTTCCAGCCGCCGTCGTTGGCTTCACCGTCATAGATGAAGGCGATCCGCATTCCCTCGGCAGGTGCGGGTGGCGTTGTGGTCTCTGCGGCGGCCGCTGTCGTGGTGGCCGCAGCCGTCGTGGCCGTGGTCTCGGCACCGTCATCGTCACCGCATGCTGCGGCAACAATGACGAACGCGATCAGGATGACTACCCATTGTCGAACGCCTGCCTTCATCGCCGACTCCTTCCGTGCGGTACTCCGTGCCGCCCAACCCTGCACGGCGCTGGGCGGGCCGAGCTTACTTGACTGGATCTATAACCTCCACTGAGACCGGGCGGGGGGGGACCGGCATCACGAGCGGCGGTGATGGAGAAACGGAAGCTGCGAGACGGTGGCGTCCACTGCGATCACTTCGGTTGTACCCGGTATCGCCCACTCCACGGTCAGCCCTTCTCTGCGATTGCTCAGACCCTTGTCAACGTGGCCAAAACCGATCAGCTCTTCGACGGTCGGACCCCACGTGACGCTGGATGCGCGACCGGCAGGATCGCCATTTCGCCTCACCTGCTTGGCTACCCAGTCGACACGAGGTGAGACGTTGGGCGGCAAGCCCCGCTCGAGGTGTGCCTTCACGATCTGACGCCAATCGATGTCCAAACCGACCAGCGCCCGCGGAGGACCTCCTCTGCCACGTTCGGCGAGCAGCGCCTCCTTGCCGACGAAGTCGTCCTTGGCCAGATCGACGAAACGACCCATGCCGAGCTCGAAAGGAGATGAGTGGTACTCCGGGTCGGCGGCCGAGATCGTGTGCGAGCCGGTGGGATCTGGGCCGGCATTCGCATAGTCGGGACCGGGGATCAAGAATCCGGCCTCGACTCTGGCCACATCGATGGCCCACTCACCACATGGGCGAATGTCGACTGCCTCCCCAGCCTCGGCGATGGCGTCCCACACTTGGGTGCCAGCGTCGGGTGGTGTGAGAAGCTCATAGCCGAGCTCGCCGGTGAATCCCTGGCGGGCGAGCTCCACCTCGACGCCACCGACCACAACATGTGCGAAACGGGAAAAGTCGAGGTGCGACCAATCCTGCCCCGTCGCAGTCTCGATCACCTCACGCGACCGGGGACCTTGAACGGTGAGAATCCCCAAGTCGTTGGTCACATCTTCGATCTCGGTGTCGTAACCCTCGGCCTGTTCCCGGAACCACTCGCAACTGGGGTCGCCCGTGAAGCGATAAGACGTCGCGCCAACCCGGAACACCAGGCCGTCCGAGATCACCTTGCCGTCGTCGTTACACCACGGCGTGTAGACGATGGAGCCCACACCGAACTCAGCGGTGTCGCGCGGGATCAGACGATCGACGAGCCTTGCTGCATCCGGACCCGTGATCGAACACTTGCCCAGCGGGGACATGTCACCCATGGCGACCGTTTCTCTGATGGCTCTGAGCTCGGCGTAGAAGTCGTCGTACACATCGACGACGTGGTGCAGATCCCAGTTGAACAACCAGGGTGTTTGGCTGTTGCGGGCTGTACGGGCATGAAACGGCGTCCCGATGACGCCGTCGGGGCGAAACCGGCTCGCCCGAGCCGGTTCCCAGTTTCGTTCACCCATGGGAGTGGTGCTCCTCTCTGCAACTTCGACTGCGTGTGGAAACTGATTGACAGAGACGCCGCGTCACCTGGCCCCGGAGCGACTGGCCGCTGGCGGGGCCGGCGACGGGGTTCCTGCACCGTGCTGCATCAATGCAAACACGTCGTGACCGAAGAGAATCGAGTCACAGCCAGAGTCGGGTCAGGATCCAACAGCGATCAGGATTACGCCGGCGACGGCAAAGACTGCTCCAACCACCATTCTCCACGTCACACGTTCGATGTCGCGCAACAGCACGGCGGACAGCACGACAACAGCGATGGGTTGGGTATTGATGATGGGACCGACCACAGAGACGTCGCCCCGGTCGAGGGCGCTGAACACCGCCAGCAATGCCAATCCTGTGAAAGCACCGGTTGCGATCAGCCACTGCCAGCCGGGCCCAGGTTTCAGCTGGCGGCGGATGCCAGGCACAGAGATGGCAACGATCGCCCAGACGAACAACACAGTGATGGCGGCCAGCAACGCTCCGAAAGCCGGGTTGGGGATCTCGTTCAGGCCCGATTTGCGAAAGAGATCGGAGAATCCGAACGCCGCACCCGCTGCCACCGGAAGCAGCAATTCCCACCTCCACCTGTGCCTTTCTCGAGGGTTTGTCTCCCGGCTGCGCGGATTGGAAATGTCACCGGCTAGTGCCCAGATGCCGGCGACGATTGCGGCCACACCTGCAACCTGCCAGACGCTGACGGTCTCCGAGAACACCAGGATGCCACCAATCAACGCGATCAGTGGATAGGAGGCCGTTTGTATGGGGGTGGCCGTCGATGGGCCCAGCCGATCCACAGCGCCGAAGAAGGAGGCGCGACCGATCCCATCCCCCATGACACCCGCGGCGGCGAACAATGCGATTGCCGGCTGCAAGAAGGAATGCGGAGGATCGAAGGCGACGAAGACGGCTGTGACGACGGCGGTGACGGATAGCGATATCAGCAACGCCGTGACGATGTTGGTGTGTTGAATTCCTCGCTTGGCGGTCACTCCGGCTGTGGCGAAGCCAAAGGCAGCGGCGATGGCGAAGGCTATCGGCATGCGTCACTCTCCGGCGGACGGCCCGGTGCCGGCCGGTGAAGAGCGACTCATTGGCATCCGCGGCGTCCGGCGAGCGCCACCCACGCAGTTGGTCCTTGCGGTGGGTGGGCTTTTCGGGGGGCCATCACTGCCGAGTATCGCGGTCATCAATGGCGTCGGCAAGCCGAGCTTCCAACTCGTCGACTGCGACGATCGTGGCGGCCGTTCCCACCGATGCTCTCAGCGGTCGAAGGCCTGCCCGGAGGGCTCCCGGCGTAGCTTCTGAATGTCGCCTAAGTCACAATCTGTGAGTAGGTTATTGTTGGTCCCAATAGAGGTTGTATGACATACTCGACCACCGTCGACGGAGACGCCGTGGCGGCCGCCCTGGGAGCGTCCCTCCGCCGGCTCCGTAAAGCGCACGATTTCACTCTGCAGCAGCTGGCCGACGTCTGCGGGCTGTCTCAGCCTTTTCTAAGCCAGCTCGAGAACGGCAAAGCGATGCCCAGCCTGCTGACCCTTCACCATGTGGCGGCCGCACTGGACACCACCGCTCAGACCTTGCTCGATCCGCACCCCGAGGCGGTCGTGAGCCTGGTTCGTGCGGGTCAGGAGCGCTGTTTTGAACTCAGGGAAGGGGTGACGGTGCGCTTTCTGGTGGAGGGTGACAGCCACCACCTGGAGCCCAATGAGGTGACGCTCGAGGCAGGTGTGGAGACCGGGCACGACCATGTCGCCCATCACGGCGAGGAGCTCGTCTACGTGTTGGCGGGACGGCTCGAGGTCGACCTCGAGGGTCGAGAGGCCACCGTGCTGGGTCCGGGTGACGCCTATGCTTTTCCGGCAACGGCCGCACACTGTTGGCGTGCCGTCGGAGATGCGCAGGTGCGCTTCCTCATCGTCACCTCACCACCTTCGTTCTAGCCGCCGACTCCGGCGTCCTCGAATTCTGTGGTAACGATCACCGATACCTCCGTGAGTCAGGGAGATCGATTTGC
>CAZIEQ010000014.1:0-19513 GCA_964538725.1 uncultured Acidimicrobiia bacterium
CGCGGGTCTCGGCGTCGAAATGTAGCCGGCGCCCGCCGGGGAGATCCACCGCTACGCCTACCAGCCGACTGTCACCGGCCTGCGCCGCGGCCTCGCAGTGTTGAAGCGACGACTCAGCCGCTGGGGAAGGCGTACCCGGCGGACAGCGTCCCGGGTGGTGCCGCGGCGATGATCGGCCGGGGATGCCGTGGGGCTCGACCCCCCGAATCGGCGTGGAGGGTGTTGTGCCACCGATGATCGAAGTCGAGGCCAGAATCCGCGAGTTCATCCTCGAAGAGTTCGCAGAAGGCGACGCCATCGAGATCACCGCGGACATGCATCTGATCGAGGAAGGCATCGTGGATTCGCTGGGTATTTTCATCCTCGTCGGGTTTCTCGAACAGGAGTACGGCGTGTCGATCTCCGAAGAGGACTTGGACGTGGACAATTTCGCCTCTCTGACGACGATCGCCCGTCTGGTAGCCGGTGAGGAACCCACATGACCGATGCCAAGATGGGCGGAGCTCCCCGGCTGCGGCTCCTCGTCAAGGCGAACGACGACGTCACCGACGCTCTCCTCCGCGGTGAGCGTCTGCGCCTCCTCGCTGCAGACGAATATGGAGGCAGGTTCGAGATCGAGACGGACCACGAGCCGATGCCCCGTAGCGACGTGTTGTGTCAGCAGTTGGACGGCGCTCCGGTTCCTCCGGTGGTGGCGGACCTGGGATTGTCCGCAATGGGCGACACGCGGCTGTTTGCCCCCCGCGACGTGGTGGTTCTCTCAATGCAGGCCGAGGTGGAGAACTCTGCATGGCGGGAGCCCGAAAGCGGGTATCTAGTGGCGCCGGGAAGCGGTTCAACGTCAGACGCGGTGGTGTCGGCCCTTGAACCGGTCGGGCTGATTTCGGCGGCACACTCCGGCGAGGCAATGATGAGGCTGGTCGGCGCTGTCAAGGAACGTGCCCGGGCCCACGTCATAGTGTTCAACTGCTCATCGGTGATTCCCGGCGACGATGTGCACTGTTACGCGGGGTCTGAGCCGACGCTCGCCGAGCGGATCCACGCCTTCAATCTCGAGGCCGTCCGGCTCTCCGTGCAGCAGGGTATTTCGGTTGTGGATGCCGACCGCATCGTCGCCGAGCTGGGGGCGGGGCGCCACGTGACGGCACCGCTGCACTACTCCGATCAGGCTGGAGCAGCGCTGGCTTCCGAGACGCTGCGTGTCATCTCCGAGCTCGGGTTCTTCGAGGACCGGCCGCTCGTCCCCCAGGTCGGACAGCGCGGGGAGTAGCGGAATGTTGCTGAAGCTGGAGATGCCTCATGTCAGCCGCATGGTGGATGCGTGCACGGTCGATCGCTGGCTGTGCACCACCGGCGACATCGTTTCACCCGGCGACGATCTCATACAGCTCAAAGTGGAGGAGATCACCCGCATGAAGCACACCAACCCGCAGCGGTTGTTCCGCCGCCGCCGGCGCCACCAGGCTGAGACGACTTCGTTTCGTGAAGTCTCCTATCTGGTCCGCGTCACCGCAGTCGACCGGGGTGTGCTGCGCAGCATTGCAGCCTCTCCCGGCGCCCGGGTGACGCTGGGAACGCTGCTGGCTGTGCTGTCGACCGGAGAGGGAGACCCCGAGCCCGGGACCGTCGACCCATCTGCACTGAGCACCTTTCGGGTCGTTGCCAACACCGTGGAGGAGGATCCGCAGTGAGCTGGCTGCTGCGAGCGGGTGCCCGCCTGTGGCGCGTGGTCGCCGGTGACGGCTCCGCATTGGAGAGGCTGATGCGCAAACGGCGCCGGAGACGGCTCCTCCGCCGTCAGTCTGCGGCCAGCCGCTTCGCCCAGCGGGCCAAGCTCGAGGTGCGCAAGCGCACCGGCAGCGAGTTCACCGGAAAGGGCTTCGCGGTGTTGTGGTCGAGGCGGGACTGGACCGAGCGCACCGGTATCTACCTGAAAGGGAGCTGCGATCTGCCTGCCGTGTTTGCCGCCGCTCCTCAGATACGCGCCACCATTGACGGGGTGTGCTGCATTCGTGAGGAACCCGGAGGGGTGAGCAATGCGCGGTCCGACGTGATGCTGCAGACGCTGGGGGATCTCGACCTGGATTCACTGACGCCGGCTATGGAGAACCTCGCACTGCCGCGTGCCTGGTTCCGTCCCCGCGTTTTTGAGCCGGTGTTTCGAGTTCCCGACGTCCCCGGCCTAGGAGAGTTCCCCAAATCCGCGATTGTGCTCTCCATCGCATCCGACGTGGTGCGGACCGTGTATCGCCACCGTGACCACGGTTTTCTGGTGGATCCGGGCGGCTGGTGGTTGAACCAGGACATGAGCCACGTGATGACCGACCTGTCCGCTGCCAAGTGGTTCCGCAGCAACTTCGAGAGCCTGGGCCGCATCCCGGTTGACGAGTTCCGCCACAACTACACCACCTTGATCCGGACGCTCAAGGAGCGGACCGGCGCCGAGATCCTCGTTTTCAACACTCTGGTGGTGGAACCCGGTTCGAGCGACCACAGCTACCGCTTCGTGAAGAACTCGCATGCAGTACGACGACGCGAGTTCAACCTCGCTCTGATAGAGCTGTCACGCGCTCTCGACTTCTCCATCGTCGACGTGGACAGGGTCCTCAAGACCGAAGGTGTGCGGGAGCAGGTCGATTTCGCCCATTTTCCCCCGGAGAGGTTCCGGTCCATTGCCGAAGAGGTTTTCCGGATCATGGCCGAGCGCGGCGTATTCGATCAGTAGGCGCCCAGTACCCCCAGCTTGCGGCCGTACTCCAGGGAGCGGCCGAACAGCCACAGACCGACGGGGATCGCCACCGCGGTGAACAGCGCCAGGCCGAGGATGGCTGCACCGGTGGAAGGTCCCGGCAGTGTCTCGGCGCCCGGCATCAGCACGCTACGCAAAGCGTAGATGACGTATGTGTGGGGTATCGCCCACGACAGGGGGGTCAGCCACGAAGGCAGCAGTTGGATGGGGAAGAGAGCACCTGAGAATATCGAAGCAGCAAGCGTGTACAGGGTCAGGATCGGGTCCGCCTTCTTGGCCAGTATCTTGATACTGGCGTCGAGGATGCCCACTCCGAGACTGGCGAGTATCCCGAGGGCGATTATCAGAATCGCCAGCGGCAGCCCGCTGATGAGGTAGTTGGCACCCATGGCTGCCGAAACCAGCAAGATGATCGTGCCGCTTATCACCGCGAGCACGATGTGCCACTGTGCCATGCCAAACGGCAGCAGTCGCCAACGCAGCGGCTCGACGAGCAGCATCTCGAGGCGGCCCTGGTTGATTGCCGACTGCAGCTCGGAGATGAACCCCTGCATGCCGGCGGAAAGCATGCGCACCGAAACGATTCCGATCATCACGTAGGTGTAGTAGTCACCTGCGACGGAGGGAGTGTTGCGATCGATCATGCGCGAGATGAACAGGAAGGTGAAGGCGGGCACCGCACCGGACAGCTCGGTCATGATGAACGCCAGTGGGTAGCTGACCGTGTTTATGTAACCCATGCGGATGAACGCCCGGCTGATCTGGGCAGTGCGCTTCACGCTGACGGCGACTGCGGTCATGCCTCCCCTCCTTCGGGTGCGCCCAGCACCTTGGCCAGCAGTTCCTGCAGCCTGATCCGCTCGCGCTGGATGGTCTCAACACCTTCTACGTGACCGTCGAGAGAGGTCAGGATCTCACCGACTGTGCGCTCTGTGATGAGAGTGAGGGCCCGCGCACCCGCATCGAGGATTTCGACTCCATCCAGCTTCCCGAGGATCACGGCGGCGGCAGTGGCGGCGGTGTCGCGTTTGAACGTGATTTCCACCCGTGGCCGCTGCCAGCGGGCGCGGAAGGTGTCCAGGTCTCCCCAGTAGACGACCCTGCCCCGGTTCAACAGCAGCACGTTGTCGTGCAGTGCTTCGATCTCGTCGAGACGATGTGAGCTGATCAACACCGCCAGGCCTCCCTCACGCGCTACCTGCTTGATGATTTCCAGGAGCTGGAAAGAACCCACCGGGTCCACTGCGCCGGTCGGCTCGTCGAGGATGAGAACCCGCGGCTCGTGGAACAAGGCCCGTGCCAGCTGGAGGCGGGCACGCATGCCAGAGGACAGCGCGAAGCCGACCCTGTGCGCGGCTTCGGTGAGACCGGTGAGTTCGAGCACTCTGTCCACCCGCTCGCTGATTCGACTCTCGGTGAAACCCTGCAGACGGGCGTGGAACTGCAGATTCTCGACACAGGTCTGTCGCAGCCACAGGGTGCGTTCGTCCGCAGCCATGAACCCGACGATGCGGCGCACGTTCGGCAAGCGGGTCGTTACGTCGAAGCCCTCGATGCTCGCTTCCCCCGTCGTCGGTGTCGTCAGCCCGGTCAGGACGCGAAACAGGGTCGACTTGCCGGCGCCGTTGGGACCGACGACGGCGCAGATCTCCCCCGGGTTCACCTCGAACGTCACATCATCGAGGGCAACGACCGGTGATTTGATGGCGGTGCGCAGCATCAGCCGCATCCACCACGGGGAAGGGAGATAGACCTTGCCCAGCGATCGGACCTCTACGAGATGGCGCCCCACTGGTTACCTCGAATGCCTAGGGAGATTCGGTACGACCGCGGGGCGGGTGCCGGCTGACCGGGCCCCGGTTGCGGCAGTATATTGGCGTCGCCGGGCCGCGACTGCGTGGCGTGGTCGTAGTGACATCTGAGGAACACTTCGGGACGATCACGCTGGACATTTACTGGTATCTGCCTTTCAGTCACAAGATCGAGAACCAGCTCGCCGGTGCCGTCGGTCGGCTCGGCGACCACCTGGTCGTCGAGTCGCTCGCGCTCGTCCCCGGCGAAACCGCATCCGAGTTTGCCGGTTACGAAGTGCACCGTGACCTGCCCCGCACGCCCGAGCTGCGATCCGGTTCATGGCGCTGGGGCCGGTCGCGCACTGCGGTGTACATGGAGCGGTCACGCCGGCGCCGTGTTCTCGTCCGATCACAGCGGTTCGACGTCGCCCACATCCATCTCCTCAACTACTTCACCGATTGGAGGGCGCTGCGCCGCCTCGGTCGCGAGGCGCCGCTCATATCCAACGTCCACGACGTCGTCCCCCACCAGGCCCGGCTCCCCCGCCGCATCGAACGCCGGTTGCTGCGCGGCGTGTACGCCAACTGTGGCCTCATCCTGGTCGCTCACCGGGTACTCGCTGAGAAACTCGAGGATGAGTTCGCCATAGCCCCGGAGCGGATCCGGATCGTGCCGTTGCCGGTGCACAGCGTCGACCCGCCGCCACGATATGTTGTCTCGCCCACCGAGATCAACGTCCTGTTCTTCGGCACGTTTCGCCCCAACAAGGGTATTCCGGTGCTCCTCGAGGCGATCCGCATGCTGGGGGACGTCACCGATGTGCGTTTCCACCTTGCCGGCACCGGCGACCCTCATCTCGAACAGCAGGTGCGCCGGGCTGCAGCGCAGGACACCCGCATCACTGCCGAGATCGGCTTTGTGCGCCGGGCCCGCCTGGACTCCCTGTACCGCAGTGCCTCCCTTGTGGTGCTGCCATACACCAGCTTCGCCTCGCAGAGTGGGGTGTTGCGCGATGCATACGGTTACGGAACGCCGGTGATCGTCTCCGATGTGGGGGCGTTGGGGGAGGCCGTGCGGGAGGACGGCACCGGCTGGGTGGTGCCTCCCGGTGACGCCGAGGCCCTGGCGGCGGCCCTGCGAACGGCAGGCAGCGACCCCGCGGCCCGTGCCGAATACGCCGTCGCGGTGTCCCGAGTCGCAGCAGGGCGCACCTTCGCGCTGGTGGGTGCCGCCATTCGCGACATATACGAGGAGGTTGCCCGCTGATCTCCCGGCTGTGCACCGGCACGGTTAGTCGGGTAAGGAGAGCACCTCCCGGTATAGGCTCTCGATGCGGTCCGCGGCGGCCTGCAACGGGTAGTTGGAAGCGATGTGGAGGCGGGCGGCGGAGCCCAGGGCTGACGCCAGCTCCCGATCGTGCAGTAGCCGGAGCATTGCTGCCGCTAGAGCCGCCGGATCGCGGCTCGGTACCAGCAGGCCGGTTTCCCCGTCGGTGACGACTTCGCTCAGGGGAGGCACGTCGGAGGTGACGCATGCACAGCCGGCCGCCATGGCCTCCAGCAACGCAACACCGAGGCCTTCGAAGAGGGAGGGGTACACGAATACGTCGCAGGCGGCGAGGAGGGCGGGAACGTCATCACGAGCCCCAACCATGATCACCGTGTCTGCGAGCCCGAGCTGTTGAACCATGGCTTGCAGGTCCGGCGTCATGTTGCCGGGCTGCCCGGCGATGACGAGGCGGGCCTGTGGCACTGCCTGCAATACCTCCGGCAGGGCGGCGATGAGATAGCGATGCCCCTTCTGTGCTGCCTGGCGCCCCACCGCCAGGATGAGGGGGACGGCGGCGGGCAGCCCCAGATCGGCACGGGTGTCTCCCTCACGGCCCTGCCGTTGCAGGTCGTCGACGTCTACCCCGCGTGGAATGACGGTGATCCTGGAGCGGGAGATACCGACGGTCCGCTGCCAGGAGTCGGCGACCGCTTCACTGAGGGCGTGGAACCTGGTCACCGCCCTGGCGGTGAAGCGGTCGGCCATCGTGTGGGCGCGCAGTTTCCACCGCTTCACCGCCGGATTGTCGACGGTGCGCACCTGCTCGTGGCTGATGTTGATGAGGCTTTCGATGACCGCCACCCGGCGTGTCATTCCCACGATCCGGGAGGCCAGGCTGGCTTCGGCGACCGAGCAGTGGATGAGGTCGGGGTGCAGGTCGCCGATGGCGTGGTGCAGGCGACGGATCGTCTGCAGTCGTCCGGCGCGGCGCACGCCGTCGCCGTATAGATACGTGACGGGGGTGTCCGGTGGAACGTCCGGGGCCCGGGTTCCATAATCTTCTGCGTACAGACACACCAGATGGTGGCTGAGCCTGGAATCACGGAACCTGCGCAGGTTGGCCACCAGTTGTTGTTCTGCTCCACCCGTCACTCCAAGCGAGTTGGTGACGTGAACGACGAGACGTCTGGTTGAAGCCATGGTTCTCCGCAAGGGGTCACCACCCGGCGCGGCCATCTGCGACACTGGGCGGCGTCGAGGGAGGTTAGCCATCGAGCCACCGAGCCGAATCGTCGGTCCGGAAGCCATAGAGGACTTTGTCGCCGAGTGGCGGAACCTGGCAGCGTCGGTTGCCGGCTGCTCCTACTTCCAGACTCCGGACTGGGTGCTGGCGTGGTGGGAGACGCTCGGCGGCCGGCCGCTCACTGAATACGCCTTGTGGCGCGGCGCTTCTGGACGTCTCGAGGCGGTCGTGGCCCTGTCCCGGATCCGGGAGCGGATCCACCCCCGCCTTCCCTTCGGTGTGCGGGTATGGGTCAACAGTGGCAGCGGCGCCGGTGCCGCCGACCATTGCGGATGGGTGGTGCTTCCCCGGCGAGCGGCGGACGTGCGGTCCTGGGTCGAGAAGCAGACCGCGGGTGCGCTCGAACTGCGTAACCTGGGCTCGGAGGCGGCCTATGTGCCACCTTCCGCCCTGGCGGTGGACGAGTCGCCTTGCCCCCGGCTCGACCTTCCCCTGGAGGGGGGAGTCTTGGGTAGGTCGCGTAATTTTCGCCAGCAGCTTCGAGCCCGGGAACGCAAGGTGGCCGCCGCCGGCGTCACGTTCGATTGGGTCGGCGGAGCCGGGGTAGACGACAGCCTGCTGGACAGGATCATCACCCTGCATGGCGGACGCAGCACCCAAATGGGGTGGGGGACCACATTCGATCGCTCCCGGCTGCCATTCCACCGCCTCTTGGTGGAGCGTTCGAGTGACGATCACGGTCCGGCCATGGTGGTGGCGCGCCACCAGGATGACGTCATCGGAATCGTTTACGGGTTCTGGTGGCAGGGCACCTTCTCCTACTACCAGCTGGGATGGGACGAAGCCTGGGCCCGCTTCGGCCTGGGCACGGTGTTGCTGGCAGCGGCGATCCGCCACACTGCGGAAAGGGGCGGGACAGTGTTCGACTTCCTGCGGGGGTCGGAGGAGTTCAAGTACCGTTTCGGCGCCGTCGACGTCGTCGACCGGTCATGGCTGTTGCGCCGCGGTGTCGCCGCCCGGCTGCTGGCTTGGAAGCGGCGCCGTCGCCGGACCGGCAGTTGATTGGTCACCGGTCTTCGCGAACACTCTGGGCCCCCATTCGGTGACCAGGTCGTAGACGGCGTTTTGGGTGGCGACACGGGTGAGCTCGGCGTGGACCTTGCCCTCCAGCAAGGCGAATTCGATGTTTTCGCCGCCTTCACGGAGCACGGCACCGAGGCGGCCGGTACGAGCCTTTTGGAACTTGTCGTTACCGTCCCGGGTTCCGAACACGAACTGGATCCGGACTCCTCTGCCGACGGCTTCCTGTAACTGGTCGAGGAATTGCCCGCTGACCCAAGACAGGTCATCGGCAGGGGCGTCCCTACGGAAGCGGCGAGTGATATGGCGCATCTTGGCCGCCCCCAGACGCCGGTATGCGGTGCGGGCCCTGCGGTTGCCGAGCTTGCGCAACGCCTGCAACGACAGCCCGCGACGCAGGAAGCTGCCCACTCCGTACTTGGCGGCAAACTTCTGCGGTGCCACGTCGGACTGGCGGCCGTCGTGGAGTGCAGGTGCGATGAGAAACAGCCCCACCAGGCCGTCGACGCTCGCCGCGGCTGCGAGGGCGGTGCGGGCGCCGAAACATTCACCGATGAGGATGAATTCGTCGACACCCGCCGAACGTAATCCGGCGACCGCTGCCATGGCATCGTCTGAGAACGGGTGGTCCATGCGGAACTCTTCCGCCACCCCGGTGCTGTCGCCGATACCGTGGTAGTCGAAGCGCAGCGTATGGAACCCGTAGGCGGCGAGCGAACGGGCGATGCGTTGCCACAACTGGTTGCGATGGGCGGTGTAGGTGTAGGAACCGCCGTGGAGGAGGACGACACCGATTCCCAGATCGGTGGTGGTGGGAAGCGTGTGGACCGAGAACAGGGTGTGCCCGCAGGCATCGAGGAACATCGGCTGTTCGTCGCGGCTGGTAGCCGGCCTGGACGGGCGTGGTGAAGTGCTCATGCAGCCTGAATCCTTTCCAGCCAGTCTGCGATGGCCTCCAGCTGGGTACGGGTCTCCGGCAGCTCATCGATCGGATGGAAGCCGCTGCCGACAACCCAAAACATCTCCATTCGCCGCAATGTGAGAGCGTCGACTGCGAATCCCGCCGTACGCAGGCGGGATGTCAACGCGGCCGCCTCGGTGCTGAGGACACCTTTCGGGTTGGCCTGCATCAGTAGCACCGGCCGCGGCTCGGCGCCGATCGCGTCTTGCAGGGTGCGCTCCACCGCGGAGTCGTAGAAGGCACGGGGTACGGTCGTGCCGACGATGTCGACGGTTCCCTCCGTTTGCAGCTCGTGCAGCAGGCTTTCGGTGCTGATCGCCTCCTCGGTGTCCCGCATTGAAGACACCACCTGCGCCCGGAAGGCATCACGGAAATACCGCTTCCCCGTGAAAGCGGGGCCACGCAGCACCAGAGGTGCCCCCGGATGATGAGCCGCGGCACCGGCGGCGACGAGGCCTCCGAATCCCGCCCCGGCAAAGGCGACGGATGCTGCGCCGGCGGCGGTGATCGACGCGGCAGCGGCCACTGCGTCGTCGACCATGCCGTCGAAAGCGACCGCGGCGGCATCGCCGTCACTGTTGCCGGTACCTCGATAGTGAAACCTCTGTACGGCGAATCCTCGCTGTGCCAGGTGCCGGCCCAGCAGCACCTCCCACCGATAGGTCGCCATGATCTCGGTTTGGAAAGGGCTGCACACCACGACGCCGAGGCGCGGGTCGGGTCCCGGCGGCAGGTGTCGATATCCGAACATACGGTCGGGACCTTCGCCGAAGAAGGCAGCCTCCTCGCGGGTGGCCGCCTCATGGTCGATCGACACTGCTGGACGGTTGATGTTCATGGGGAGTGGCCCGGGGCCGGCTGGCCGCTGGGTGGAACGGGACCTTTGCCTTCTGTCGTGGGGATTCCTTCCCGGTGGGCTCTGATCGGTGCCTGATGACACGTGCTTGAGCGGCGGCGGCGGGAACTCTCATCGTACCGGAGCGAAGGCCGCCGCCTGCGACCCGACGGCGGGAGTTAGGGTCCTGGCTCGCCGTCGGGCGGGCAAACCATGCCGTATCCGGACTTCCTCGTGATCGGGGCCATGAAGGCTGGAACCACCAGCCTGTGGCAGTACCTGCGGAGCCATGCTTCGGTGTTCATGCCCGACTCCAAGGAGATCCATTTCTTCTCCCGCCACTGGGATGAAGGCCTCGATTGGTACTACGCCCAGTTCGACGCCGCCGGGGCGGGGCAGACGGTTGGCGAAGCGTCGACGACCTATTCGATGTTTCCCCGCTACGAGGGTGTCGCCGCTCGCATCGGCGAGGTGTTGCCCCAGGTGAAGCTCATCTACGTGCTGCGCCACCCCATGGAGAGGATCCGATCGCACTGGCGGGACGACACCGCCAAGGGATTGGAGCGCCGGCCCATCGACCGGGCGGTGTTGGAGAATCCGAATTATGTCGACTTCACCCGCTACGCCATGCAGATCGAGCAATATATGGGGCATTTCGACCGCCATCAGATGCTCATCGTGGGGTCGGATGACCTCCGCAACGACCGGCGCCGGGTGCTTGGCGATGTCTTTGGATTCCTCGGTGTCGCTGATCGGACTCCACCGGATGTGGACAGGGAGGCACACCGTACGGCGGACAAGGTGGTGCGACGCCGGTGGGCGCAGCGGCTCCGCCGCCTGCCGGGCTATGGGGCTGTTGCCTCCCGGGCACCGCAGCGGCTGCGGCGTCTCAGCTACCGGCTCACCACCCGGACGGGTGAGGGAATGAGTGTGGAACGATCCGTCATGTCGGCCAGGACGTCGGGCTGGGTGCTTGCCGAGCTCGCCGATGATCTGCACCGGCTTGGCGGATACGCCCCAGATGTCGTCGAGAGCTGGCGCCTGTGAAGCGTGTCCGCGATCAGCTGCGCCGGTGTCGCAGTGCCCGCCACCAGCGCAGCGGCACCGGCCCGATGAGGCTCGCCAGCCACCATGCCAGGTGCCGTCCCCGCAACGGATCGCGGGCCACAGCACGCGATGTCCACACGAGTGCGCTGCCCCAACGCCCGCCGCGCAGGTAGGTGACGCCTACCGTTGCCATGTAGTGCGCCCCCCGCCGCCGATGCCGTCCGAAGGGTGCCGGGTGCTTGCGCACGGTCTGTTCCATCGCTGCGGCGCGTTGCAAGGTCGCCTGGTGCAGTCGCGGCAGCGATGAGCTCGCCAGGTAGTACCCGACTGTGTCGTTGCCTTGCAAGGAGCACACCGCGTTGAGGCGCAGGAAGAAGTCGTCGTGCTCAGATGTCGTGAGATCCTCGTCCCAGCCACCGATGGCCCGCACGACGGTTGTGGGTACGAACAGCGAATTGTGGGTGAGGAAACTCCCCGCAACACCTTCCTCGAGGAAATGGTCGGCTCCCCGTGCCAGCGTCGGCGGGTGCAGCAGCTTGCCGGGACGGCGGGCGTCGTCGACTCGCTGGATTGCGGACAGCACGGCCACCGGAGGAGGCAGCGGCGACGATGCCACCGATTGCAGCGAGGATTCCACCATGTCGGGTGCCAGGCGGTCGTCGTCGTCCAGGAACACCACCCAGTCGCCATCTGCAGCCTCCACGCCCCGATTGCGGGCTGCACAGACACCCCTGCCAGGAGATAGACGGACGACCTCGACTCGTGTGTCGCCGCTTCCGTCGCTGTAGGGCTCAACCGAGCCATCGTCGACGACTATCACCTCGACGGGCGAGTAGGTCTGCTCCAAAGCCGAGGCGACGGCATGGGGTACGAGGGAAGGGCGATCCCGGGTGGTGACGATGATGGACACGATTCGGGGATCGCCGGTCACCCACTTCTCCCCGGAACCGTGTTGGCCAGCGTGTGCCGCGTCCACTCGAGCACCATTCTTGCAATCTCGTCCTGCACATCGAGGCGAGTGCCGCCGCCGTGGATCTTGCCTTCCTTCACCGTGAGCTCGAACAGGTCGCCCGCCGCGGCGGCCACCTTTCCCAGCTCGCCCCTCATGGCGGCGCGGACATCGTTGTGGCCGTCGGCCGTCCCATATACGAAGTGGATGGGTACGCGGCGTGATACGAGGGCTCGCAGTTGGTCGACGAACGCCGAACTGACCCACGACAGATCGGTGGTGCGTTCGGGCGCCCGACGACGGAAGCGCCGGGCCACGTAGGAGACTTTGGCAGCTGCGATGCGGCGGTAGGCCCTGCGTGCCTGCTTGTTGCCCAGGGAGCGCAGTGTTGAGAGGCTGAAAGCCTTCCGCAGGTAGCTCTTCAGCCCGTAGTCCTTGGCCCAGCTACCGGCGCGCATCGCGGGCTGCAGATGGTCGCGCAAACCCGGAGCAACGAGAAACATGCCGGCCAGACCCGCCACTGATGGGGCATATGCCATCGCGGTGCGGGCTCCGTAGCACTCGCCGAACAGCAACAGTCGCCGGTAGCCCCGTTCGGCCATCCACCCGGCGGCGGCCGCCAGGTCGTCGACGAAGGGCCGGTCGGTGCGGAATTCGGTAGCGCTGCCCGAGCTGCAGCCAACGCCGTGATAATCGAACCGCAGCGTCGCCACACCTTCCGCCGTGAGAGCATCCCCCACCGTGTTCCACAGGCGGTTGCGGTGGGTGGACATCGTCGAGTTGCCGAATTGCAGCACGATGGCGCCGATGTCGGTCGACTCGGGTGTGCTCAACATGCCGAACAGCGTCTCCTTGCCCGCCGGGATGAAGACTGGGCGTCCTGCCCCCGCAGGCGGCGGCACTCCCATTCTGTCCGCCGGGGGCACATCCACCGTGGGCCCGGCAGGCACGTGTTCTTTCATCCACTTGCCGACTCTGCGCAGCTGCGCGGCGGTCTCGGGTGCGTCTTCCACGGGCCGGTATTCGCCTCCGACAAGCCAGAAGCTGTCCACCACCGGATCGAGTTCGAAGGCCACGTCGAACCCGCGCTCCTCGAGCCTGGAAGCGAGCTGCTGTGCTGTGTCGGTGGTCCGGCCACCCCTGTCCGCGTGGGTGATGAGCACGGGCCGCGGTGTTGAGCCGAGCTCCTCCTCCAGGGTGCGGTGGCGGGCACTGTGATAGAAGGCGGGGGGCAGCGGATTTCCGAGGAGGTCGACGATGGCCCCCGCTTCGAGGATTTCGGAGGGCGGGGTGGAGTCTGTCGTGCCATCACTCATGGCTGCGATGCGGTGTGCCCGGAACGCCTCACGGAAGTAACGCCCTCCCTCCAAGGTCGGGCCCCGCAGCGCCACCGCGGTTTCCAACTCCCGGGATGCCGCCGCGGCGACGAGCCCGCCGAAGCCGATGCCGAAGAACGCGATCGCAGGTGGGCAGCCTTCGCTTCGCAGCAGGCCGGCAGCGGCGATGGCGTCGGCCGTCATCCGCTCGAAGGTCAGATCAGCCAGGGAACCACCGCTTGTACCGGTACCTCGATAATCGAAGCGGATCACGGCGAAACCACCATCGGCCAAGCCGCGGGCCAGCAGCACTTCCCATCGGTACTGGCTGTTCGCCTCGGCCTGGAAGGGGCTGCACACCACGATCCCGGCGCGCGGTGAGCTGACCGTGGAGGTGACGACAAACATGGAGGTGTCGCCGACCGCGAGGTAACCGGCAGTCTCGCTCAGGCCCCGCACGGCGTCGTCCCTAGTTGCTGAAGTGTCGGCTGCCATCCCCACCTGTCTCGGCAGCCCCACAGTGTATCCTTAGTGCGGCGTCACCACATATTGTGGCAATATGGCCGCGCAGAGTGGTAACGCTGCAAGCCGGTGTTTGTGCCGGTGGGATTGAGGATGGCGCCGGGGATTGACCGACGAGTTTCGGCGGGGGAATCTGTAGTCCGGCGGTGCCTTTACCGTGGTTGGTGAAGAGCCCCGGGAAGATGCTCGTCCGGATCTCAAGTAGGCCCTGGGCCATGCCGATGGCGTAATTCCGAGCTTCGGCGGGTGGGCTTCGCAGGGCTCTCCTTCCGACGAGACGATGATGACGAGAGGGCGGCAATGCCGGACACACTTCAGGAAAGGCTGTACGCGCAGCTGGAGGCCGCGCCCGAGGCGCGCGCACTCACCCAATACGACTCCAAGGGCCGTTTCGAATGGCGTAGCCGCCACCAGGTTCTCTCCCAGGCGGCGGGTTACGCACAGCGGCTGCAGGCAGAAAGCCTCACCGCAGGCGACGTGATGGTCATCGTGCTGCCCAGCACCGAGCTGGCCGGCGACCTGATCCTGGCGGCTCACCTCCTGGGGGCGAGCCCCCTGTTGGTAGCGCCTCCAATCTTTCAGGGTCCCCACTCCAGCCTGTTGCAGATCCTCGACCACACCATCGGCGTTACCGGAGCTTCCGTAGTGGTGGCAGCTTCGTCGATGGCAGCCGATGGTGAAAAGCTCGCCGCCCAGCATCCCGCCACCCGTATTCTCAGCGAGGGTACCTTCGCCGGGGTCGCCCCGGCGCCTGTGCCGCCCCGTATCGGGACCGCGCCCGACGATCGTGGTGGCCTGCAACTCACTTCGGGAACAACGGGCTTCCCGCGGGTCTGCGAATGGACACACCGCGGCATCAGCGCTGCCATGGACGGTATGGAACAGGCGATGCACCTCTCCACCGACGACGTTTGCTTCAACTGGACTCCGCTGTACCACGACATGGGGCTGATGAACAACCTGACTCTGTGTCTTACCAAGGGCGTCCCGCTGGTCATGATGAGCCCCCATGATTTCGTCAAGCAGCCGGCCCGCTGGCTGAAAGGACTCACTGATACCGCTGCCACGGTTACCTGGTCGCCCAATTTCGGGTTCGCCATCAGCGCGCAGCGTGTCAAGGATTCCGAGCTGGAGGGCGTCGATCTGACGGCGGTGAAGGGCTTTTGGAATGCTGCGGAGCGGATTCACTATGAGACGATCCGCAGCTTCCACGAGCGCTTCGAAGCCTATGGGGTCACCTGGGAGGCGTTGAAGACCAACTTCGGGTGCGCGGAGAACGTCGGCGGTGCCACCTTCAGTGATCCCGACGGACCGCTGGTGGCTGAAACCATCGATAGGGAAGCACTCGAGGACGAATGGATCGCGATCCCGGTGGCCGGCACCGACGCTCGCGCCACCACCATCGTCAGCGCAGGAAAGGCCCACGGGGGAATCTCGATCGTGATTCTCGGTGACGACGGCGTTTCCCTTCCCGACGGCCGGGTGGGTGAGGTCGCACTTGATACTCCTTCCCGCATGAAGGGTTACCTGGCCGATGGAGACGCCACCGCAGCCGCGCTGCGAGGGAATCTGCTGATCACCGGCGACCTCGGCTATCTGCGTGGCGGGGAGCTGTTCTGGACGGGACGCACCAAGGAACGGATAACGGTCCGCGGGCGCAAGTGGGATCCGAGCGACTTCGAACCCATCCTGCTCGACATCCAAGGCCTGCGGGCAGGCTGCTTCGCCGCTTTCGGTGTCGACGACGAGGACTTGGGGACACAGCGGATCGTCATCGTGTCCGAGGTCCGCGACCCGGCGGATCGCCCGGCGACGAGCATCGTCGGTGACGTACGGCGCGGTGTTCTCGCCGAACTCGGTGTCAACGTGGACGATGTCGTACTCGTTCAGCCGGGGACGTTGACGAAGACCTCCAGCGGCAAGCGCCGCCACCTGCATTTCCGCCGTCTCTACAGCCGTGGGGAGCTGGCCGAATACGAGATCGAGGATGGGTCGTGACAGGCCGGTCTGCTGAAGCGACGACGCCGGGGGCTGGCACGTTCCGTCCCATCGACGAGCTGTTCGTGGCCCAATTCGCCAGACCCGCCCAGCTGAGCGAGCCCAACCTGCGGGCGTTGACACCGTTCCAGCGGGCGCTGCTGGTCATCGACGGCACGGTGACGAGATTCATCGAAGCTTTCACCATGGAACCCATCGAGATCGTGAAGTTGGGTCAGGAGAAGTACTCCTTGGCGGCGGACAACGAATGGCTCGACTCCCTGCGGGGTGACCCGGTCGTTGCCCGCACCGTGCTGCTGCAAGGTATGTACAGCCACAGGGTGCATGCCTTCGCGGCGTCGCTCATAACCCTCGATAGGGTCTCCGACGACCTGCGGAGCCAGCTCGACGCCGCCGGCGGCAGCGTGGGGCGGATCCTGCTCTCCAACCGGCTGGAAACCCGTCGTGAGATCCTGTGGTATGGCCGCGAGCACGTCGACGATCTCGATTCAGGTGTGCTGCAGCGCACCGGCACGGAGTTCATCACCCGCACTTACCGCATCATCTACCTCGGTGAGCCGATCATGTTGATCAACGAGAAGTTTCCCGTCGGGCTCGACACCAACCCTGCACATCACTGAAAGGACGGCGGCCATGGAATCGAAATACCTCGACCCGTTTATCGAAACGTTGGGGCGGGAAGCACTCGAGCAGATCCAGCTGAAAAAGTTGCAGATGATGCTTACTCCGGTGCTGAAGCAGAACCCGTTCTACCGCCGCAAGCTCAACGAGGCAGGGGTCACCGCGCCCGAGGACATAGCGATCTTCGATGACTATTGGAGGTTGCCGTTCACCGCCAAGCATGAGCTGTCTGCCGACCAGGGCGCCCATCCTCCCTACGGGAGCAATCTGACTTATCCCAGGGAGAAATACACCCGGATTCACCAGACGTCGGGCACCACCGGTGAGCCGCTGCGGTGGCTCGACACGGAGGAGAGCTGGAGCTGGTGGGCGCGATGCTGGGCAAGCGTGTACAAGGCCGCCGGTGTCACCACCCTGGACCGCATCTTCCTCGCCTTCTCATTCGGGCCTTTCATCGGTTTTTGGAGCGCTTGGGAAGGGGCCCGCCACATTGGAGCGCTGGCCCTTCCCGGAGGAGGGATGTCATCTCTGCAGCGGCTGAAGGCGATCATCGACAACGATGTGTCGGTGCTGATCTGCACTCCGACCTACGCCCTGCACCTCGCAGAGGTTGCTGCTCAGGAAGGCATCGATATTGCGGGCAGCAACGTGCGGGTGACGATCCACGCCGGCGAACCGGGTGCCAGCCTTCCCTCGACCCGCCACCGCATCGAAGAAACCTGGGGTGCGCGGGCCTACGACCATGCCGGTGCCACCGAGGTCGGTGCCTGGGGATTCGATGACCTCAGCCAGTCGGGTGTCTATCTCAACGAAGGCGAGTTCATTTTCGAAGTCATCGACCCGGCCTCCGGAGAGGCGGCGGACGAAGGGGAGCTGATCGTCACCAACCTGGGAAGATTCGGCTCGCCGGTAATCCGTTATCGCACCGGCGACCGAGTGCGCATCGACCGATCCCCCGGCGAGAATGGGCGCACCTTTTACCGAATCGCGGGCGGTGTGATCGGCAGGATCGACGACGTCATGATCATCCGCGGTGTCAATGTGTTTCCCAGTGCCGTGGAGAATCTGGTCCGCCGCTTTCCCGAGGTGGGCGAGTTTGCGGTGGATGTGTACCGTCGCCACGAGCTGGACGACATGGAGGTTCGCGTCGAGGTGGCCGGATCGGACCCGGATGCTGCGGCGCGCGCCGTGGAAAAGGAGATGCGCAACGGGCTCGGCATTCGTGTCATCGTCAAGCCGGTGCCCCACGGCACCCTGCCCCGTTTCGACCTCAAGGCCCGCCGGTTCACCGACCACCGCTGACGGGGCGGTTGCTACGTCTGAACCCGGCGCGCCCACGGCGGGGCCGTACCGAGGCGGCGCCCTGCCGCAGCCGTCGCCGCACGGTTCGCGTGTTCGACGCGCCATGGGCGGCTTTCTGCGGCGGCACCCGACAGTCGATGGCGGCTTTGCCAGAGCCACCTATCTGCGGGCCGCCTTTGGCGGCCGCCGTCAGCGGATGCATCGCAGCGAGAACGTTGGCCCTGTGTTTCTCGTCGGGTCGGGCCGTTCCGGCAACACCCTGCTGCGCCGCATGCTGCAGGCCAGCCCTCAGCTGCACATTCCCCCCGAGACCTATGTTCTCGGCACCGCCATCTCTCTGTTCCGGCGCAGCCGGAACCTGCCGTGGCCGCATCTTGTGCGCCTCATCCTCGCCCAGTTCGAATTCCACCCCGACTTCGGCGACTTCGGGGTAAGCCTGCGTCCCCTGGTCAACCGGCTGACCGAGGTTCCCCGCTCGCGCCGCAGCCTGGCAGCGATTCTCGACGGCTTCTACAGGTACCACGGTGAACAGACGGGAGCGGAGTTCCAACGTTGGGGCGACAAGACGCCGCTCAACGCCTATTCACTGCACCGTATCCATGCCGTGTTCCCCGACGCCAGATACGTGCATCTGCTTCGAGACGGAGTCGACGTGGTGCATTCGTATGTCGCCTCGGGTCTGATGGGTGACGCCGCCGCTGCCGCCGACCGCTGGGTCACCTCGGTGGAGGCGGTGCAGGTGTTCGCCCGCCGGCACCCAATGGCCTGCCACGAGGTGCGCTATGAGGAGCTGGTGGCCGAACCTGCTGCAGTCGTGGAGCGGGTCTGTGGCTTCCTCGGTGTCGAATTCGACGCCGGTTTCGTCGACCAGCGGGACCATGTCGCCGGCATGGGTGATGTGCAACGGTACGAATATCACTCTGCGGTTGCCCGTCCGGTGAACACGTCTGCCGTCGGCAAGGGACGGCGTTCCCTGGCGCCTGGCGATCTGAAGCGGGTGGCGGGACGGCTCGCTCCGCTGCTGTCCCGCTGCGGCTACCTGCCTCCCGATGATGGGCCCGGATGATGGTGCAGGACGGAGGGCAGGCCGCTTCTTTGCCTGCCCCTCGGGCACGCTGCCTGATGCTGGGAATCGGCGCCGGGTTCACTTTCATCGACGACTGGGCGCGCATGGTTTCGGGTTTCGCCGATGTGGTCGGCATCACACCGGTACGTCACCTTCCGTCTCGCGGTCGCCGGCTCGGTCCCCGGACGGCGGTCGGGGAGCATATGGGTCTCTCCGTCGTGTTCGTTGCTGTTCCCGCCTGGAGGCCCAAGCGGCTGTTCTGGCCTGTGAACCGCCGGCGGGAGCAGGCGGCGATGGTCGCTGCAGTTTCCGCCGGAGAATCCGTCGTCGGCCCCATCGACCTGATCCACTCTCATTTCTATGCCGCCTCCGGTGCGGTGCCTGCGGTGGCCGCAGCCATCGGCGTCCCCTACGTGCACACCGAGCACACCAGTCAGCTGATCGATCCTGCGCAGCGTCTCAGCCGGGCGGGTCTCGGGGCTATGCGGGCCGTGTTCGGCGGGGCGTCGAGAGTGTTCTTCGTCAGTGACGATCAGGTAGCGGCGGTACGGCGGCTGGGAATTCAGGGCCGCTTCGAGGTAGTGCCCAACCCGGTGGACCCCGAACTGTTCGACTCTCCATCTTCACACCGGGACGGATCCCGGCTGGTCACCGTGGGAAAGCTGCGGCCGTTGAAACGCCACGACCTGCTGTTGCGAGCCTTGGCGGTGCTGGCACCTTCCCGGCCGGAAGTGCATTTGGAAATCATCGGTTCGGGTCCG
>CAZIEQ010000015.1:0-18542 GCA_964538725.1 uncultured Acidimicrobiia bacterium
GATGTTGTCGGTGCCCCAGACCCACGGCCCGCTGTCGCTCGTCTTCCCTGCGTCGGATGCGGTCCCGGCGGCGACGGCGGACGCCAGCGACACATAGATCTGGTCGCCGCGCACCACCAGCCAGTCGGGCCGCACTCCGAACTCGCCGGTGATAGGCGTGAACCCCTCCGGAAGCACCGCGACGGGGGCGACGACAGCGGTGGTGACCGTCGTGGCGACCTCGGCCGAAACCTCCTCATCTCCGCCACCGATGAATGCAACGACGGCAATGGCGACGAGCACACCGGCGGCGGCCGACAGGGAGGCGGTGGGAAGCCATGCCCGCCAGCCCCCACCCGGCCGGTCGTCGAGGGGGGAGCGCAGCAGCTCGGCAAGCCGGTCGTCGCTCACGATGATCCCAACCCGGACACGTCGACCAAGCGCCCATCGTCGATGCGGGGCCACAGCAAGCCGTGGGCCCGGAGGGGAAGCGGTGCGGGGAGCTGCCGGCCTCTGAAGTCGAGGGTCCACGTCGGCCTTCCCAGCTGGGAAGCGGAGGCACGCACCCAGTCGGGCCCGGTGCCGTTGACCACCACATCGGAGGACAGGAAAGATCCGGCGGCGTCGAGCTCGACGATGACGAGGGTGTTGTCCCGCTGCTCGATGATCTGTTGGATTCGCGCCGACACCCCGGCCCCGACCTCGTGAAATGACGCGTCGCCCGGATCCAGCTCGAGAGGGAAGGCGAACGGCACCGGCACCCTGTAGGCATCGAGACGGACCGCCTGCACCCGGTCGAGAGTGAGGCCCGAGGGGACGCTGAACCGGGCCCGGCGAGCGCCGGCGCTGGGCGGGGTTTTCCCACTGAACTCGCCGTCGGCGGTGATCAGGGTCCACTCCACAGGGAACACGAGGGCGGGGTTCTCGCTCGAGAGGGGGGACTCGTCCGCAAGCCGGGGAGCGAGATCAACCAGTTCGAATTCGACGTCCAATTCGGTCCCGTCGATCTGGACGGCGGTGGGGATCAGCGCCGTAGAGCCGATGATCACCTCCCGAGGATCCACCCACGCCGTCACCGTTGGGTTCGCCGGTGCCGATGCTGCCGTCGTCGCGACGGCGGCGGGCAGAGCGGTGTCGCCGGTGGACAGCGCGGCTGTGATCAGCAGCGTCGCCGCCATCCCCAGGGTGAAACCCCCGGCGCCGACGCCGATGCGGACCCCTGGGGATGGTTCGGGCGCCGCCTTGGGAGTCATAGTTCGATTATCCCCTCGCGGATCGGGCAGGATGTCCCATCGCGGTCGAGTGCCGGTGAGCCGCCCCTACGACGGGTGGTTGGCCTCCGCCTCGGTGATGAACAGGGTGCCTGCAACGTTTTCGTCAAACGACACGCTGGCAACCCAGATGTCATAGCGGCCTGCAAAACCGCCGGTCTTGAAGTCGATGGTCGGGTTCAACGTCCCGAACGAGTCGTCATTACAGACCCACTCCCCGGCGGGATTGTTGATCACGAGGGCAGCGTCGCCACCGACGGCGGGAATGAAGTAGAAGCGCAGCAGGGAAGTGAAGGCGCTCAGGTTGACGCTGACGTCGGGTGGCACCGCGGCGAACCCCACACAGTCGGCGCCCAGATGGGAGACGTCGATGGGCCCTCCGGAGACCACGTCGATGGGGTTCGGGTCGGGGGCGAAGCCGGGATCGATGTCGAACACCCCGAAGCTGGGCGGGGCGTTCACATCCAATTCGGCATCCGAAACCGGGCTGCTGCCCTGCAACTCGGTTACAGCAAGCACCCCGTTCGGGTTGCCGGCCAGGCTGGCTATCCAAATGTCGTAGCGGCCGGCGGCGGCAGCGGCAAAGTCGAGCGTCGGGTCGAGGGTGCCAAACGAGTCGTCGTTGCATGACCAGGCTCCGGCAGGGTCGCTGACAACGAGGGCAGTGTCGTCACCCGCCACCTCGGCGAGGAAGTAGAAGCGCAACAGGTCGCCGCCACCGTCCCAGGTCACGCTCACGTCGGGTGGGCCGGCCGCGAAGCCCACGCATGCACCCCCCAGATAGGCGACGTCGAACGGCCCGCCGGAGACGACGTCGACAGTGAACGGATCGGGGACGAACCCGGACTCGAGGTCGAACGAGCCGAACGTGGCAGCGGCGTTGGGATCGAGGCCTTCAGGAGGTGGCGGCAGCGTCGTAGTAGTCGTCGTCGACGTTGTCGTCGAAGTGGTCGTCGTCGAAGTGGTCGTCGTCGAGGTGGTCGTCGTGGAAGTGGAGGTGGTCGTCGTGGTGGATGTGGAGGCGACGGTGAGCGGCGGTGCAGTCGTCTGCACGACCGTCGACTGGGAGGACGGCTCGGTAGGCGTGGTGGCGAAGATCCCCCCGTCGTCGGCGCTGCCACATGCACCCGTCACCAGGACCAGCACGGCACCGAGGGCGAGCAGCCGACGCCTCGTCGGGCTCACGGTGCCTGGTTGGCGGCGAACGGCGGTTTCCCCTCCATCGCCGCAACGCTAGCCATCTGCGGCGATGCAGTGGTGCCGAAGAGCACGGTCGATTTGCATAGCGGTCGCGGTGGCACCAACCTCCGCCCGCCGACGATTCATCTATCGCTGGGACCTGTTCGGATATGGAGCCACCTGCCGCGCGTCCAGCCCGGGGGCGTTTCTTGCCGGGACCACTGCGGGCCGCCCTCGTCGTCGCCCTCCTCTACCTGTTTCTCGGCGGTGTGAAGCTCCTCGAGGGAGGAATCGAGGGTCTCGGCAGCGAGTTCACTCACCGGCTATTCGAGAACGTAACCCACCCGGTGGCAGGCCTGTTCGTGGGGATCCTGGCCACCGTATTGGTCCAGTCGTCCTCGGTGACCACATCGACAATCGTCGGCCTCGTCGCCGCAGGGGTGGTGGATGTAGAAACGGCGGTACCGATGATCATGGGAGCCAACATCGGCACGACGGTCACCAACACGCTGGTGGCACTGGCCCACCTGCGGCGTTCCGAGGAGTTCCGCCGCGCCTTCACCGCAGCCACCATGCACGACTTCTTCAACTTGATCGCGGTGGCGGTGTTGTTGCCGCTGGAGGTGGCCACCAGGTTCCTCTCCACGGCAGCCCGCAGCGTGGCCGAGTTCATCGCCGGCGGTGACCAGCTCGGTGGCAGCTTCAAAAGCCCGATCAAAGGAGCGGTGAAGTGGCTGGCCGGCCGCGTCGAGGACGTCCTCGGCTTGGCCACCGACCATGAGCGGGCTCTGGCGGTGCTGGCAATCGTCGTCGGCGTCGGGTTCATATTCCTCACCTTGGCGTTCGTCACCAAGAACATGCGTGTGCTGGTGGCGGCCCGCATCGAGCGTTCCCTGAACACCGCACTGGGACGCAGCGGGCTGATCGGCATGGCCGTAGGGGTGGTGGTGACTGTGGCGGTGCAGTCGTCGAGCATCACGACCTCGATACTCATCCCGCTGGTGGCGTCGGGGATCCTCGTGGTGCGCAACGCCTACCCGATAACCCTGGGCGCCAACATCGGCACCACGGTGACCGCCTTATTGGCTGCCTTGGGTGCAGGGGCCATCGACGGGTTGACGATCGCCGTGACACATACCCTGTTCAACGTCGCGGGGATCCTGCTGCTGTATCCGTGGCGGCGGATCAGGTATGTGCCGGTTCAGATCGCGGAACGGTTGGCACTGGTCGCCATGAACCGGCGCGCCCTGGCTGTGGTCTACGTGGCAACGGTGTTCGTAATCATCCCTCTGGTGGGTATCTTGATCCTGTAAAGGAGCTGACGTTGGTTCTCGATTTCTTCCGCAAGACCGGACATTCAGCCATCGAGGAGGTGGAGCAGCGCATCGTGCAGATGCTGCGAGACGGGCGCGACGTCTTCGACGCCGCCACCGATGCAGTGTTCGGCGGCGGCAAGTCGAAGAAGACGAAGAAGACGATCCGCAGCACCGACTACGGCATCAACCTTGCCGAACAGGAGGTGCGGCGCGCCTTGCTGCTACACGCTTCGGTAAGAGAAACCGTGGACCTGCCGCTGGTTCTCGCCTACATGAGCGTCGTCAAGGACGTGGAGCGGGTCGGCGACTACGCCAAGAACCTCTACGACCTTGCCCGCTACGGGGCCGACTTCGAAAAGGCCTCCGACGCCGAGAAGCTGCTCAAGTACTGCGGTGCCGTAGCGGGGCTGTTTGACGACGTCGCCGACGCCTTCGAAGCCCGCGACGCGGACAAGGCGGAGCAACTGGTCGCCAAGGCGGATGGCTTCCTCACTGAGTACGACAAGCTGGTGAAGGCCGCCTACCGGTCCAAGGGTCCCGCCTCCGACGCAGTGGCGCGGGCCCTCTACTACCGGTTCCTGAAACGCATCACCGCCCACTTGATGAACCTGCTGACCTCCCTGGTCATGCCGGTCGATCAGCTCGACTTCTACGACGAGGCCAAAGAAGACCGTATCTGAGCGATCGTGGGCCGTATCTCGGTTTTCTCTACCACGGCTCCGGCGGTAGGCCCCGGGGGGCCAAGGCCCTACATGGCCGACTCTGGAAGCCCCTGGTGGTACCAGGGAAAGATGTCTTCTTCGAACTTGGAGCCTGTCATGGCATCCACGCACATGACCGCCGACAGCGAGGCACCGTCCACACCGCCGCCCCACAGCCGCCTTCCGTACTGATCGCCGGCGAAATAGAGGCCGTCCACCCACGGGGATCTGACATCGGGCCTCTCCTCACCCACCGGACGCCACAGGCCGTACGCCTCAGGGGACGGAGTCCATATGCAGAACTCCATATCCTCCTCCCAGGTGGGGAATGTCTCCCGAAACCAGTTGTCACACCAGTCGGTCACATTGCGCACCTTCTCCGGGTCGCGCATTTCGGTGTCGATGAGCGCGGTGGAGAACACGAAGTCCCGTCTGCCCGCAGGGGCCCGCTGTCCCCAGGGACTCATGACCGCCATCACCATGTCGACCGCCCCCACGTACCCCTCGGAGAGGATGTCGGGCATGTAGATGAACGACCGTTCGTCGATGCCGTGGTCGGCCCATACGTCCCGCTTGAGTGCTATGTATGCGGACAGCAGCCCCGCACCCCAGAACTTGGTAGTGAGCAGCTCGGACCACGCCTCGGGAAAAGCCGACCTGGGAAGCACGTTGAAGATGTACTTGGGAGGGATCGTGCAGATCACCGTGCCGGCGGTGATGGTGCCGACGCCGTCCGCGGTGCGTATCTCCACACCGGTGACCCTGCCGTCTTCGATGAGAACGTCGGTGACGGTGGTGCTGCGGCGCACCTCCCCCCCGGCCTCCAACAGTGCCTTCTCCATGGCTTTGGGTATGGCGATCGGCCCCGGTTCGGCGACGGTGGCCACCGAGCCGGTGATCAGGTTCATCCCGATGGGTCGGGCGGCCATCATGTAGCCGAGGAAGTCGCCGGTGGGTGTCATCGCCGGGTCTGCCATAGCCGTCTGGGAGGCAGCCAGCACCTTGATGTAGTCGTAAGCCTCCGGATGCAGGTTGCGCTCCTCCAGCCAGTCGGACAGCGGGGTCTCCATGAGGGTCGCCATCTCGGCCGGAGTGGTGGTCGCCATGTCGCGCAGGGCGGCCAGGGTGGTGGCGTAGCCCTCATCGGTCATCCACGGATACTTCCCGCCGGGCGCCACCTGATACATGGTGTTGCCGCCCTTGTGGTCGATGAAGGCGAGGCCCTTGTTGACCGGCATGTCGACCGGCTCGCCGAGATGGTCGAGCACACACCGCACCCGGGACTTGTTTCCCCAGAACAGGCCGTGGCCACCGGCCTCGAGCGTGTAGCCGTCGAGCATGCCCTCTTCGAAGATGGTCTCCAGATCCGGATAGGTGTTGCCGACGAAGGTGCGGGCGTGGGCCAGCGCCTTCTTGAACTCCTTGACCCCCATCTCGACGCCGTCGGCGACGACCTTGTCTCCTCTTCCGACGAAGGAGACGGCCCTCCCTCCAATGATCGGGGCGCGCTCCACCACGACCACCGACCTGCCCAGATCCTTGGCCAGCATGGCGCCGGCCGCCAGCCCTGCGATGCCGGCACCGATCACCACTACGTCGTAGCGCTGCTCACTCATCGGTCCCTCCTCAGATCGAACCGCCGCCGTCCATGACTACCACCTGCCCGGTCACATACGCCGCCGCGTCGGACACCATCGTCAGTGCCAGCCGGGCAACCTCATCGGGTTCTGAGATCCGCCGCAGCGGAGTGTGCGCCAACTCCTCGGCCAGCAACGGCTCGTTGCTCCACAGCGCCTGGCTGAAGCGGGTCCGCACCACACCCGGGGCGATGGCATTCACCCGGATGCCGTGCTCGCCCAATTCGAGGGCGAGGGCACGGGTGAGCATGTTGATACCGGCCTTGGAGATGCAGTAGACGCCAAGCCCCCGGTCGGGGGTCACCCCACCCACCGAGGAGATATTGAGGATGCACCCGCCGCCGCCTTGAATCATCGCCCTGGCTGCGGACTGAGACACCAGAAAATAGCCCTTCAAGTTGGTGTCCATGATGATGTCATATGCAGCTTCGTCGATATCGACCAGATCCGCCATCACCGGATTGGTGGCGGCGTTGTTGACCAGGATGTCGAGGCCACCAAAGGTGCCGGTCACCGTCTCCACCAGTCGCGCCAGATCATCGGGTTTGCGGCTGTGAGCTACCACCGGCAGGCAACGGCCCCCCCATGCTTCGATCTGGGGGACGGCTCCATCGAGTGCCTCCCGCTTGCGGCCGCTGATGGCGACGTCGGCGCCCGCCTCCGCGAAGCGAAGTGCGACCGCCAATCCGATGCCGCGGCTGGCACCGGTAACCAGGGCCTTCTTGCCGTCGAGGGTGAGGAACGATTCCATGCTGTGTGGGGCTCTCCTGTCGGCGTCTTGATCCTCTCTATAGTTTATCGCCTCAGAATCAGAGATCATGTCCAGAACAGATGAGATCTCGGTCGGAGTCGACACGGCTCTCGGCCGCCCCCAAAACGGGAAGGCGCAGCGGACGTTCGACCTGCTCGTCGTCGCCGCCCGCGACCAGATGGCGGCGGCGGGAGCTTTCAGCACCGAGCAAGTGGCAACACGGGCAGGGGTGGCACCGGCGACGCTGTACACCTACTTCTCGACAAAGGACGATCTGGTGGCGGCGGCATTCGACCGGGTCCTCGCCGACCTCAACGGGCGCATCACCGCCACTCTGACCATCGAACGGCTGCTCGACGATGGGCTCGCTGCAGTGGTGTCTGCAGCCGTTGCCAGCACCGTGGAGGGGTTCCGCCGCGATGCTCTCGTCTTCCGGCTGGCCTTGGCCAGGCTCCCCGAACACCGTCTGATCCGCGACGTCTACCGGGCCCGTGAAGACGAGGCCTTCCAGATGTTGCGCCGCTTCGTCGAGCTGGGTGCTGCAGCCCACAAGATCCGCCACACCGACCGTGACGTGCTCGCCGGAGTCCTGCTCGTGGTTCTCCAAGGCTGCAACAACCACCACCTCCTCACAGCTCCGCGAGGCGACGAAGTCGCCAAGTCGCTGGCACGATCCCTGACCGCCGCGCTGGCTCCCGCATAGAGATTGGTTCGGGGGAGGGCGTGCATTCGGCGCGGGAGCCGCCGCGGTCACTACGGTGCGGCCGTGCCTTTTTCCTTCACCGACGGCGACGTTGCCGTCCGGGCAGACATCGGAGACCTGTTCCACCGGGAGTGGCAGCGGCTGTCGGGACCGGGAAGCTGGTGGTCGGGTGCCGAACGGGTAGCACTGGCCCGAGCCGCCCGCCGGGCAAGGGCCGGCGAGCCTGAAGCCGCCACCGAGGTTCCCGCAACCGCGGTGGAGGCGGCGGCTGCCATCTTCACCGAGCCGGCGCAGATAAGGGACGAATGGGTGGTGGATATCGCCGCCGAAATCGGGTATGCGCCATACGTGGAGATCGTCGGTGTCGTCTCACGCCTGTCTGCCGTAGACGGCTTCCACCGGGCGATGGGGCTCCCGGCGCCGCCGCTTCCCCAACCCCGCCCCGGATCGCCTCCGGGCGCCGAGGATGAACGGGCCGGCCGAGGCGCCGCCTGGGTGCCGATGGTTGGCGGGGCCAGCATCGTCCACGCCCTCAGCCTGGTGCCCGACGAGGCCACCGCCCAAGAGGACATGCACGGCCCCCTCTACCTCACATACGAGGGAATGTCGGACCTCAAACATGCCGGTGGCCTGACACGTGCTCAGATGGAGTTGGTGGCGGCCCGAACCTCGGCGGTCAACGAATGCTTCTACTGAGTGCTGGCACACAGCCTGATGCTCCGTGCGAGCGCAGAAGCAACTTCAACGCCTCTCGAGCCCCGGGCGATCACCGCCCCCGGCCTGGATCCGCTGATTCCCGCCGGCCGTGAGCTGATCGACCTGGTGGACGCGGCCCTCGCCGGCACGGATGCCGCCACCCAGCGTGCCTCCGTCCGCTCCGTCGTCGGTGACGATGGCCTCGTCGACGCAGCCGGAGTGGTCGGCAACTTCGAGATGATGAACCGCATCGCCGACGCCACCGGCATGCCGGTGGGTCAGGGCAGCCTGCAACGTTCAACAGAGTGGAGGGACTTGCTCGGTCTCGACCGTTTCCGCCACATCTGACCGCCGGCACCCACAGGGCGGTCAGGCAGCGGCGCAGGTGAACAGTTGGCGGCGCAGCAGCCCGGCCTCGATGGCGGCCACAGTGCAGCGACGCTGCTCCTGGGTGGCGGCGCCTTCGTCCGACCCGACCAGGCGCGCCAGCTCATCGGAGTGGCGCTGCACGGCGGCGAGGCGGCGGCGCGCCGCCTCCAGGTACGCAGCGGTGAGGTCGCCGCGGTCGAGCAGATCCCATCCGGCCCGGCGCAGCAACTGCGGATAGTCGTCCATCGGAACCGGGTAGGGCGGGCCTGCGGATGCAGCCTCTGCACACTCACCGCCGACCAGTCCTGGCGCGACGCCGATGACGGACATGCACATGCGGGCACCGCGAGTGGAAACCCTGCGAGCGGCTCTCAGCACGGAGAGCTTGTCGGACAGTCAACAGAGCACGTCGGCGTGATTGACGGCGTCGAACACTCCATCTGTGAACGGCAGCGCGCCGCCGTCGGCCACCACGGTCCGGCAGCGGTCTGCGATGTGGTCGGCGGATACCCGGTCGGCCGCCATTCGGATCCCCACATACGAGGGGTCGACGATGAACGCTTCGCACCCGGTGGTGCGGGCCAGGTGGAGCCCCGGCCAGCCGGAACCGGCGCCGACGTCGATCATTCGAATGCCGGGGCCCAGCTTCAACCGGGCGGCGAGCTGATCGGCCTGGGTGCGGGTGGTCCAACTCGTTGCCCCGTAGTCGGTGTTGAGAACCGACCTCTCAATCCGGCGCATCACCTCCGTGCCGGAACGCAGATAGGTGGCATCGAACTCTTCGACGAGCTGAATCTCGTCTGGTGAGCGGACCATCGTGAGCTCCCCGTCGGATGAGAGCCAGGGTACGCCGCACCGTGGCGGCAGGCTCTATTCGGCCGCCACCACCCACAGCCTCTCCGCGGGGAAGGTCACCCTCACCGAGCTGCCCGCCGCATGGGAGGTGACCTCGTCGGGCGAGACGACGGCCTCCACCTCGACGCCGTCCACTTCGACGCGGACACGCCCGTGGGTGCCGCGAAACTCTGCAGCCAGCACCCGGCCGGTAAACGTGTTGGAACCTGCCGGCCCACCGAGCCGCACCGCTTCGGGCCGGATGGTCGCCTGCACCCGTCCCGGACCGGCGGTTCCGCCTCCCACCGTGAGCGCCCCCAACGACGTCTGCAACACGCCTTCGCGGAGATCTCCTGGAATGAAGTTGCAGGCACCAAAGAAACCGGCAACCCACGCCGACGCCGGCCGGGTGAAGAAATCCTCCACTCCTCCTTCCTGCACCAGTCGGCCGTTGCGGATGAGGGCGACATGGTCGGCGACCACAACGGCGTCCTCCTGATCGTGGGTCACCAAGAGGACGGTGAGCCCGATCCTGCGGTGGATGCTGCGGAGCAGATCCCGCATGCCACCGCGCAGGTCCCGGTCGAGGTTGGCCAGCGGCTCATCCAGCAGCAGGACCCGAGGTTCCACCACCAAGGCACGTGCCAGCGCAACCCGCTGCTGCTGGCCACCGGAGATCTCATGGGGACGACGCGTCCCCATGCCGGCCAAGCCGACGAGTTCGAGCATTTCTCCTGCCCGGCGCCGGCATTCCTCCGCAGGCACCTTGCGCATTCGCAGCCCGAAGGCGACGTTTTCCCACACGCTGAGATAGGGGAACAGCAGGGCGTTGTGGAACACAGTGGCGGCATCCCGCCGCGGAGCAGGTACGCCCAGCACCGATTCTCCGCCGAAACAGACGTCGCCTGCCGACGGCTCCAACAGCCCGGCGATCATCTTGAGGATGCTGGTCTTGCCGCTTCCCGACGGTCCCAGCAACGCTGTTATCTGCCCGGCGGCGACGGTGAGTGACAGATCGTCGACTGCAACCGTCGACCCGTAGTGCTTGCAGACACCGTGCAGGTCCACCCGTGTGTTCATGTGACTGCTCCTCTGAACCCGGACCGCACCAGATGACGCGACGCCGCGCCGAGGAGGAGTATCACCGGAAACGCGTACAGCAGCGTGAGGGCGCCGGTGAGGGCGGTGTCGCCGCCAGACGCGGTGGCCAGCAGCAGCACCGGCAGTGTCACCACTCGACCACCGCCGATTTGCAGGGTGAGCACATATTGACTCCAGGAGACTATGAAGGCGAAGAACCCGGCGACCATCAGGCCGGGAGCGAGGGCGGGGAGGGTGACGTGGCGGAACACGTTGCGCCGGTCGGCTCCCAACGAGCGGGCCTGAGCCTCGAAGTCGGGGTCGTAGTTGGCGAACACCCCGGCCATCACCAGTACCGCGTAGGGAACCGCAGGGATGAGGTGCACCATCACCACCCCGATGAAGGTTCCCGACAGGCCGAGGCGGATGAAGGTGATGTCGAGCCCGATGGCCACCGCCACCACCGGGATGAGCAGCGGGGCGAGCACGATGAGTTCCACTGCGTGCTTGCCCCGGAATGAAAGCTGCCCGAGAGCCCGGCCGGCAGGCACGGCCACCAGCAGTGAGATGGCCGCCACCGCTGCCGCCACCGCGATGCTCCACGCCAGCGCGGTCCACGTCCCCGAATCCGCAGCCAGCACGATGCGCCAGGCACGCAAGCTCCACTCCGACGGGACGACCTGGGGAAACACGTAACCCCGCCCGAACGAACCCAGCACAAGCGGTACGAAGGGCAGCAGCAGCAGCGCCACCATGGCGACGGCAGCCGTCCGGATGGGCCACCGGCGTGGACGGTGGGACGCGACGGCGGTCATCTCGCCTCCCGCGGCAGGTAGCGGCGCACCAGCCTGAGGTACCCGACTGCAGCCGTCATGACAACCAGAGACATGATCACCGCCAGCGCCATACCTTCGGGACGGGCGCCTAGATCTACGTTGGTATGCAGCCGATATGCGAGGACCGGCAATGCGCTGGGAAAGGTTCCGCCCAGCAGCAGGGGCACTTCGAAAGAACCGAAGGCGAAGGCGAACACGATCACGCTTGCCGGCGCCAGCGCCGGCATCAGCATCGGCAATGTGACATGGCGCAGCCGCTGCCATCCCGAGGCCCCCAACGACCCGGCCACGTCCTCATACGACTCGGTGAGGCTCCCCAGCACACCCAGGGTGATGATGCCGATGAACGGGGCGTCTTTCCAGACGAACTCGGCGATGATCCCCAGCGCCCACGGGTCGTTGGTGAGGATGGGAAACTGGGAGGCGGTGTCTATGAGTCCGGAGGCATGGGTGAGCCTGGCCAGCCACCCGCTCTGCGACAGCAGATGGATCATGGCGAGGGCACCTATGACGTGTGGTAGCGGCAGGTTGATCTGGAAGAGGAAGGTCAGCCAGCGGCTGCCACCCCAGGCCCTGCGGATCGCCAGTGCTGCGCAGATACCCAGGGCCACCGAGAGGACGGCTGCGGCGACGCCTATCCACAGCGATAGCAGCAGGGAACGCCAGAATTCGCCGTCGACGAGAAGGGAACCGTAGGCGTCGAAGCTGAAGCTGCGCCGGCCGATGAGGGGGAAGTAGTCGAAGCTCTGTAAGACCGCCAACACGACGGCGGCGGCAAACAGCGGGGCGACGACCACCAGCACCGGCGACAGCAGCAGCCAGTGCCGGCCACCGCCCCACAGGCGCCGATACCACTCAGCTGCGGGCTTCTCCCCGGCGGATGAAGGCATCCCAGTCGTGCTCCAATCTGACTGTGTAGGTGGCGTCGATTTCGGGCAGGCGGACCATCTCCAACCGCTCCGCAGCCACCGCCGCCGGGCCGAGAGCGGCGATTGCCTGCGACAGCGCGGCGCGCTGCTCATCATTCACCAGGTCGAGAGACACTGCCAACCCATCGCCCCAGCCGTTGGCGGGGTCCAGCTTGGCGGCCTGCAGTTCGGGGTCGAGCACCATGTTGGCCATGACCATGGCCGCCTCGGGATGAGCGGCGTTGCGGGGAATGGCCAGGTAGTGAAAGTCACCGATGGTCCCGGTGTCGAACACGTAGGGGCGGGCGGTGGCCGGCAGCACACCGGAGTCGATCTCAGCCTGGATACCACCTGGAAGCTGGGTGAAGGTGAAGTCGACCTCACCGTTGGCAAACAACCGGTTCAGGTCGGCAATGTCGGCGGGGAACGTGGAGCCGCCGCGCCACAGAAAGGGCTCCAGCTCTGCCAGGTAGTCCCACAAGGCGGACGACCCCGCCAGGTAGGTGTCCTCGTCGAAAGGCGCCAGCCAGCGTCCCACGCCGCCGGTCAACTCATAGAAGGCCTGCTTGACGAAACGGGTGCCATGGAACGCAGGGGGCGCCGGATACGTGAAGCGACCCGGATGGGATCGCACCCATCCACCCAGCTCGGTGTAGGAGCGGGGCGCGTCACCGGGGGAGATGCGGGCGGTGTCGTAGACGAACTGGAACTGGGCGCTGCCCCAGGGGGACTCGGCGCCGTCGACGGGACGTCCGAAGTCCCGGTTCACCGCCGCCGAATCCCAGGCGACATACCGGGCATTCGGAAGCGCCGGGGCCCAGGCCTCCAGCAGAGCGTCTGCCTGGCGCAGCGTCTGGAAATTCTCCCCGTTTATCCAGATCAGGTCGACCGACCCTCCGCTGCGCCTGCCGGCCTGCAGCTCGGCGAGCACCTTGTTCACCGCGTCGACCGTGTCGGCGACGGGGACCCTGTTCAGCTTTACGCCGTATTCATCGGAGAGGCGGGGACCATAGGTATCGTCGACGAAACGGTTGATCTCAGAGCTTCCACCCCACATGTAGAGGTCGACGGTCTGTCCCCGGGCGGCGGTCAGCACCGCTTCCCAGTCTCCAGGGTCCGGGATCCGCTGCGGTGCACTACCGCCGCCGGAACAGGCTGCGGCCACGACGGCCAGCGCCGCCAGGGTTCTCCCTGTAGCGGGATATCTTCGCATCAACCACCTGCCCGAATTGGGTGTGCCTCCGTCTGGGCCGCCCCGGCTGTTCCAGGGGAAGGGCCCGCCGGCTTCAATGCCGCCAAGCTACCGCCGTCGGCAGCCATTCACAGCAGGTTGCCGGCGGGTACCGCTACGGTCCGCGGGTGGTGTCGCGTCCCGACCTCGCCCGGCAGTTGTTCGCTCCGATCGCCGCCGACTATGAACGGTGGGCGCGCCTCCTCAGCCTGGGTCAGGATGCCCGCTGGCGTCGCAAGCTGCTGTCGATGCTGGATCCGGAGCCGGGATGGCTGGTGCTCGACCTCGCTGCGGGCACCGGTCAGATCGGCAGGTCCCTCTCCGATGCCGGGTGCCGGGTGGTTTCGGCCGACATAACTGCCGACATGCTCGCCGTGGGAGTTTTCCCCGGGTCGGTCGCGCTCGCCGCAGCCGAGCATCTGCCGTTCACCGACGGGGCATTTGACGGAGTCGCCTTCGGCTATCTGCTGCGCTACGTCGACGACGTGGCGGGATGCATGGCCGAGATCGCGCGCGTGGTGCGCCCCGGTGGTGCTATCGCCATGTTGGAGTTTGCCCGGCCCTCCAGGGCGGCGGGGCTGGCGTGGACCGCATACACGAGACTCGTCTTGCCGGCGGTGGGCTGCATCATCGGCTCCGGATGGCGCAGGGTGGGGAGATTCCTCGGCCCCAGCATCGACGAGTTCTCCCGGCGGATGCCGCTCCTCAGCCTCGTCGACACCTGGGATCACGCCGGCCTCGTGGACATAGAGACCAGGAGCATGTCGCTGGGAGGAGGGCTCGTGATGACGGCGCGCAAACCGTGACCGACCCCCGCCCCGCCTACTACGCACCGACGGGCACCCGCATCGGGGAGCTGACGGCGTTGCTGCACCCCCCATATACGATGTGGCACTTGTCCTATGTGGCGATGGGCGCAGGGCTGGCCCCCAGCCTCGACACGCGGCGATTGGTCGGCACCTTGATGGCCTTCGTGTTCGGGTTGGGTTTGGCGGCACACGCATTCGACGAAGTCAACGATCGTCCGTTGGGTACCCATTTCTCCGACCGGGCACTGTGGCTGATGGGCTGGGGAGGAATGGCCGCAGCCGGAGCGGTGTCCGCATGGGGTGCGGTGATTATCTCACCTTGGGTGGTGGGGTGGGCATTGGGCGGCATTCTGTTGGCAGTCGGCTACGGGCTGGAATGGTTCACAATGTTGCATTCCGACGCCGGCTTCGCCGCCGCCTGGGGGGCTTTTCCCCTATTGGCCGGCTACTGGGCGCAGGCGGAGAGCTTGTCTCCGGCTGCGGTGGCAGCTGCAATCGGCGCCGCGCTGATTGCCTGGGCGCAGCGCGGCCTGAGCACACCCGCACGCTTCGTACGCCGGGAGACAACCCGGGCCGAGGTCGGTTTCGACGGCGCGCCATCGTGGAGCAGGGAGTACCTGCTGGCTACGTGGGAGCGGGCGCTGCGCGCCTTGTCGTGGGCCATGGCGGCATTGGCAATCGCGATGGTCGTTCGCGCTCGTTGACCGCCGGCGCCCGCGGCGAAGCGGTAGTTTCCAGGCCGATGACCGAAGTGCTCACCTCGTACGACCCCCGCGACGGCCGGCAGGTGGGTGAGGTGCCGATTACCGCCGCCGGGGATGTGCCCACGGTGGTCGAGCGGGGCCGGAAAGCGTTCGCCGCGTGGCAGAAACTGTCACATGGTGACAGGCGCCAGCATCTGAAACGTTTCAAACACACCATGCTGCGACGGGGTGAGGAGATTGCCCAGGTGGTGCGCTCCGAGACGGGCAAGCCGCTCACCGAGGCATACAGCTACGACGTCATCACCGCCCTCACTGTCGTCGACTATTACGCCCGCAACGCCGCCCACCTGCTGCGTCCCACCCGGGGCAGGTCGTGGCCGTTCCTCTCCACGGCCGGCCGCACCGAGTACCAGCCGCGAGGGGTGGCGGGGATCATCAGCCCGTGGAACTACCCCTTCTTCCTCCCCATGATTCCCACCGCCACCGCCCTCGCCGCCGGCTGTGCCGTCGTCATCAAACCGTCGGAGGTGACTCCGCTATCAGGTCAGCTGATAGCCAACCTGGCAGGCGAGGCCGGCCTGCCGCCGGATCTGGTGCAGGTGATTCACGGCGACGGCACCGTCGGCACCACGCTGGTACACAGCGAAGTCGACGTAGTGGCCTTCACCGGCTCCACCCACGTCGGCAAGCTGGTAGCCGCAGAGGCGGCAAAGACGCTGACCCCGGTGGTGCTGGAACTGGGGGGCAACGACGCCATGGTCGTGCTCGAAGACGCCGACCTTCGCCAGGCGGCCCGTGCCGCGGTGTGGGGAGCGATGGTGAATGCAGGGCAGACATGCGTGGCCGTCGAGCGTCTCTACGTCGTCGACGCGGTATACGACGACTTCCTCGCCGAGTTGGAGAAGGCGTTCGAAGCGGTGACGGCCGGTGGCGGGGATGCCGGCGACATCGGCCCGCTCATCCACCCACCGCAGATCGACATTGTGGAGAGTCATGTGCAGGACGCAGTGGCCAAAGGTGCCCGGGTGCTACGCGGCGGCCGGCGGGCCGACCGCGACGGCGGCATCTATTACGAACCGACGCTCCTCATAGACGTCGACCACTCCATGCAACTCATGCGAGAGGAGACCTTCGGCCCGGTGCTGCCGGTGATGCGGGTTGCCGACGCCGACGCCGCCCTGGCGATGGCCAACGATGCGGCGCTCGGTCTGCACGGTTCGGTGTGGTCACGCAGCCGGCGGCGGGCGGAGCACTTCGCCTCCGAGATGGCGACGGGGACGGTGGCCGTCAACGACGTCGCCGTCAACTTCATCACGCCCACATTGCCATTCGGAGGTGTCGGCGACTCCGGCCTCGGAGTCAACTTCGGCCGTGAGGGCATCCTCGCCTACTGCCATGCGAAGAGCATCACCTCGGCCCGCCTGCCATGGCCGACCACCAGGTTGCTGGGGGCCTGGTATCCGCGGCGGCGGGGGATGCGCTACTGGAAGTTGCTCGCCAGGGGGCTGTTCCGCTGGTAGGCCTCAACCGCCGTTTTCGACGTGGCGCTTCAGTCCCGCCAGGAGGCCGTCCATGCCCTTCTCATAGGTCCTGCGGATGAAGAGACGGTCGGCGAGCGTCCCCCACGGGCCGTATTTCAGCGTGTTGGTGTGGGTGCAGTTGACGGTGGTGGTTCCCTCCTGTGATTCCAGCTGGAAACGGACGGCGATGGAGTCGAGTACCGGCAGGTTGGACTCGTAGATCTCCATGGTGAGGAGCTTGCCCTCCTCGTATTCGGACACCCGCTCCTCCACGTACCTGCCGCCTTTGATGTCGCAGTGGCGGGTGGCGTTGGGTCCGCTGCGTTCCTCCGACGTCAGGTTTGAAGAGGTCAGGCCGGGGTTCCACTCTGCGATGGTGCCCACGTCGGCGAGGGTGGTCCACACCCGCTCGGTAGGCGCATCGATGGTGATTCTTCGGGTGAATGAAGTCATGAGTAGGCCAACGTCACATCCGACGGCAGTATTTCGCTGCCTGAAACGTCAGCAGACCTGGGGTGCCTGCGGGTCGACGACCGGTCGCCACGCCTCAGCGGCATCGGCGGCGATAGCGGCCACAGAGAATATGTCGCCTTCAAGCCCTTTCTACGCAACCCAGGCCTCGGCGGCCCGGCGAGTGCTGAAGAAGTTGACCAGCTGGCAGCCGTCGCGGAGCCGGTGTGCGTGGTGGGTATCGAACGCCATCTGCCTTCGCCCAATCCACGGTGAGCTATCACCTCAAGGCACTATTCGACGCCGGGGTGATCGAGCGGGAACGACGGGGACGCTGGAGCTTCTAATCGCTGCGCCCGGGCCGCCTGGCCGAGTTGCGAGAATCCCTGGACGGCCATCTGCAGCGTCTGGCCACCTCGTCGGGGTATGAGGTTCCCTACCAAGCCGCCTCGGCGCAGTCGTCGTGACCCTGCGGCTCCACCTGGAGGGTGGCGTGGGCGATACCGAACTCCTCCTGCAACATGTCTCCGGCAGCATCGAGGACCGGATGGGGATCGATGTCGCCGGCGGTGACGAGGTGGACCGAGGCGACGTCCATCTCCGAGGTGAGGGTCCACACATGCAAGTCGTGGACATCGGCGACCCCGGGCAGGGTGGCCAGTCGGGATCGTACCGAGGCGATGTCCAGGTGATGTGGCGCTGCTTGTAGCAGCACCCGCAACGCCTTGGCGGCGAGCCGCCAGGCCCGGGGAAGGATGAACACGCCGATGACGGCGCCGAACAGCGGATCGGCGTAGCTCCACCCGGTGAAGCGGAGCAGGAGAGCTGCAGCGATGACGCCGATGGAGCCGAATAGGTCGGCCACGACCTCCAAGAGGGCCCCTTCGACGTTGAGGGATGAGCGGGAGTGGCTCCGCAGCAGCCGCCACGACACGACGTTCACCGCCAGCCCGGCGGCTGCCACCGTCAGCATCGGCCCGGCGAGAACATCCGGCGGTTCACTGAGGCGGCCGGCGGCTTCCACCAGCACGTAGGCGCCGACCGCGAACAGCAACACCGCGTTGGCGCGAGACGGCACGCGCCCGCGCCGACAGCGACAGCTCTCAAGTGGGACAGGGGTATTCCACCATCCGCTCGAGTGGGAAAGGATATGATTTTTCGCTCAGGATCTTCATCCCGTCACAGGGCAACTTTGAATGCCAGACCGTCACGATAAAGAACTGCGGGGAAGCAAAAAAGGAATGCTCCCTCTTCTCCTGTTCGAATTCCGACATCAACAATAACCCGCACGGCGCATACAACCACGGCTCCTTCCTCAAGGAACTGGGTGGTATCATTCTCTCGCATCATGCCTACAATGTGGAAAAAACACCCCTCCATCACTGCTGCGTAAGCGACCCGGCACCCGATGGCGACGAAACAACCAATCGACGGTTCACGGGCACCTACAGCACCCTGGCGCAACCGGAAGCGATTAAAGCCGGCCGCCTTTCATCGACCGACACGTCATTCGACAGCGAAATGATTCACGCCTGCCAATACAACATGACGCTGGAACCGGGCGAAGA
>CAZIEQ010000016.1:0-17307 GCA_964538725.1 uncultured Acidimicrobiia bacterium
CGCCCCCGGGCGGCGGGGCCGACCCGGGCGGTAATGACCCCGCGCCCGCGGTCCCGGCCCCTGGAACGAGGAGCCGCGACATCGCCCGGGCGAGGATCGCAGCCGCTCTTCAGGCCGCCCGGGAGGCGCTGACACCGTTCACCCCGGGAAGGATCGCGTCCCGTCTCAAGGATGGCTGGGATCCGGTGACGGCGGCCGACACCGCCGTCAACGAGGTATTGGAGAAGATCCTCCCCGAGGCGGGCGAAGGTTGGTTGTCGGAGGAGACGGCTGACAGCAGCCACCGGCTCGGATGCAGCAGGGTGTGGGTGGTCGATCCGGTCGATGGGACCCGAGAGTTCATTGCAGGGATTCCCGAATGGTGCATCTCGGTAGGGCTGGTGGAAGACGGGGTCCCCGTCGCCGGAGGAATCCTCAACCCGACGTACGATGAACTGGTCCTGGGAGCCGTGGAGACCGGAGTCACCTGCAACGGCCGCCCGGTTCGCATACCCCGGCGCAGCTCGCTGAAGGGGATTCGGGTCCTCGCTTCGCGCAGCGAGGTGAAACGAGGTGAGTGGGAACGCTACGGAGGAGCGCCGTTCAGCGTCGAGCCGATGGGCTCTGTTGCCTACAAGATGGCCCGGGTGGGAGCCGGCCTCGACGTCGCCACGTGGACGCTAGTCCCCAAGCACGAATGGGATGTTGCTGCAGGCACCGCGCTCGTACGAG
Organism: uncultured Acidimicrobiia bacterium; assembly: GCA_964538725.1. Classification (GTDB taxonomy): domain Bacteria; phylum Actinomycetota; class Acidimicrobiia; order Spongiisociales; family JAOTWH01; genus CAZIEQ01. The sequence continues at coordinate 712 of CAZIEQ010000016.1, forward strand.
CCGCAGGGGGAGATGTGATCACACCCACCGGTGAGCAGCCGCCCTTCAACCAGCCGTCACCCAAGCTGGACGGTCTCATCGCTGCCGGACCGGGCGTCATGCCTGCGGTCAGGGAATACCTCGGTGTCTGAGCTGTCGGTCTGGTGACAGGCGGACAGATGAGTCAGCTGAAGGCTCTCCACAAGAAGGTGGCCAGCTGAGCCCGGGTCAGGGAGTCATCGGGGCAGAACAGGTCGTCTTGCGGCGGGTTGCAGCCCATGGTTATCGCCGCATGGGCCAGGCGGTCGATGTCGACTTCGAATACGGATCCGTCGTCGTCTGTGAAGTAGTCGGCACCGGCACCGGCTTCGAGCGGTAATGCCCGCACCAGGACCGCGGCAAGCTCGGCCCGGCTCAACTCACGGCCCGGGCACACACGGTCGTTGGCGGGAGGGTTGCATCCACGCAGCACACCCTCCGACGCCAGCGCGTCCAGCCACGGTTCAAAGATGATGCCGTCGTCGTCGGTGAAGAAGTCGCCCGAACCTGCCGAGACCCCCATTGCCCGGGCCAGGAAAGCCGCCAGCTCGCCGCGGGTCACGTGGCGTGTCGGACAGAACATGTCGTTGAAAGGCGGGTTGCATCCTGAAGTGACTCCGGCAGCGGCAGCCCATTCGACAGCGGCCTCATGCACCGACTCGTCGTCGTCCCAGAAGACTCCCCGGTATACCGTCGGCCAGTCTGCGGCGAGGGCACAGTCGGTCTCCTCGTACACGAACCAGGACGTCACGCCCGCCCATTCGCCAGTCCCACCAAGGTCCACCGAATAGTCGCCGTCCTTGTCGTAGGCGATCACGTCCACCCGACCGTCACCGTCGAAGTCGGTGGTGGCGAATGCGAGCAGAGTACGCGGATCCAACGCCGTGTCGATGGTCTCAGACACCCGACCCCAGCCTTCGGCCAGGGAAGCAACCCGCAGCGTCCCGTCGCTGTCGAGTGCAAACAGGTCCACCAAACCGTCCTCGTCGCGGTCGCCGGCGGCGTATCGGCGCTCAGAGTCACTTCCGAAGGGCAGCCAGGCCGATCGCAGCAGCGTCTGGAAGCCGTCGGCTCCGCTCCACACCTCGGCGGTGGCTCCCGCGACGCGGATCACGATGAGATCGTCAATGCCGTCACGGTCGACGTCGGCGGCGAGGAACTCTTCGGCCCCGCCGCTGCCCGCAGCCGTGGCATGGACCACAGCGGCGCCGTAGTCACCTTCCCTGGTGGTCACCGTCACCTGCAGAGTCGGACCGGAGGCGTCGACCGACCACACGTCGGGCCTGCTGTCACCGTCGATGTCACCCAGGAGCTGCCTCGCCCCGGCATCCGCCTGGTAGGGCCAGTGGCGCCGCCCGCACGACTCGAACTGCTGAGAAGAGGAAATGAACTCGACGACGTCGGCGTCGCCCCGGGGCCCGACCCTGACCAGGTCGGGAGCACCATCACGATCTCCATCTCCTATCAGGTAGGTGTACGGCGGCGACGGCAAACCGAAAACGGTCGAGGTGTCGAGCAACCGCTCGCTGAAGTTCGCCACCGCCGACCGAGGCGGATACGCCGGAGGCCGGGGACCGTAACCGGGGGTGAATGCGGGTCCCATCCATGAGAAATGCATCGGGTCCTTGAACTCGACCCAGTCCCCACCCCAGCAGAACCCGGCATCTACCCAGGCTTTTACCCACCAGTCAGGCATGTTGCTGATCAGTGAATTGTCCGCCCGGTATGGGTTCGACGCCGAGTTGATGTCGACTGAAGCTCCGATGGCGTGAAACGACATCCCCTGCCGACCACCGATCGTGCGCGCCACGAAGCTGTAGCTGTCGGATGTACGCACCCAATAGGAGTCCTCGCCGGTCGCCAACCCGGCGGTGATGTTTGCCGCCACGTTTTGGAATGCCGGCAACGCCCGCTCGTGAACGTATGCCACCTCCTTGCCGCCACTCCCGGGAACCACCCATGTGACCAGGGAGTGGCGAATGTCACCGATAGTCCGTCCGAAGAAGTCCGCCGCTGGACCGTATAGTCGGTGGACGTCGGAGAGATAGCCGGGCCGCTCGGCGAGAGGAAGGCGCAGCCCGTTGAGGGCACCGCATCCATACGACTCGTTGAAGGACGGTACCGCGTCGGAGGCGGCCACAGGCAGCGGTACCGTGACGGCAGCGGCAAGCAGGCCGCCGATGAGGACGGTCCAGCGGTGATGTCGGGCACGCACCCCGTGCAGGCTAGGTCGGTGGAATTGGATGTGATCAGTATCGGGTCGGATCCGTCCCCGGTTGAGGGGGCACACGAACGGCGACATGAACGGGAAGCCTGGGAAGGGAACCGCACAGATCCCTTCATCGTCTCATCACCAGTGTCGAACAGACTGTCGGCAGTCTTCTGGCGCGAACACACACCATGCGTCCACTAGTAACCTCACCGAAGGTCCCTACCCAAACCGTGTCACAACGCGCCGCCACAAGGTCACTACGGCCGATTTCCTGGAAGCAATACCTCGCCCGAGGATTGCTCGCCCTGGGGCTGATCGCGGTCGGCTTCTTCGGCTGGACTGCCTTCAAACTGTGGGCGTCTTGGCAGTCTGTCGACCGGCTCGCATTCGATCCGGAAGGCTCCCGGGAACTGATCGCAGCCCAGATCGACGGCGAGGTCGCTCTCGGCGCTCTCGATGAGACATCAGCCGACGGGGCCGTGGCCCCGGATGGGACACTGACTCCCGCGGTGACCAGCCCCGACATCGAAGAAGGCACCTTCCAGGCATATCTCATCGTGGGGTCGGATGCCCGGCCCCCATACGAGGTCTCCCGGGCAGACGTGATCCTGCTGGGACTGTTTCCCCCCGGGAAGCCCCCGGCCCTGGTGTCCCTGCCCCGTGACCTGTATGTACCGAATCCGTGCAGCGGAACCAGCACCCGCATCAACGCGACACTCCTCGGATGCGATGAAGCCGCTTCCGGCGCTGAACTGCTCGCCTTGGCGGTGGAGGACTTCACCGGCATCGCCGTCGACCATTTCGCGCTGTTCGACTTCGAAGGGTTTCGCCAGATAATCGACTCGGTGGGCGGTGTCGAGATCTGCGTCGACAACCGTGTTTTCGACCGTAAGGCCGAACTCGACCTGCCGGCGGGATGTTCCAACGCCGGCGGCGACCAGGCACTCGCCTGGGTTCGTTCCCGCCACACCAGGGAGCTTGTCGACGGTCTCTGGCGGGACATGCCGGGCGTGTCCGACCTGACACGCAACCAACATCAGCAGGAACTGCTCATCCAGATGATCGGCAAGCTGCAGGGATTCAGCAGCGTCGGCGACCTCACCGACACGGTGCGCAACCTCGCCAACACCTTCACCATCGACGAGAGCCTCGGTCTGACCGACGCGGTGAGCCTCGCCTGGGATCTCCGTGGAATCGACGCCTCCGAGATCCTCCGTTTGAGCATCCCGGTCAGGCATTACACGACCTCCACCGGGGCGCAGGTGCTGCTGCCCACAGCCCCTTTCATCAACGTCCTGACAGAGGCCTATCCCGATCTGGTCAGCGAAGCGTTGACAGCAGCGCGCTGAGATCCAGGGTGACCCGGCCGTGCGGCCATAAGATTGGGTTGCAATGCCTGAACAGCAGCCACCCGAAACGCCGCAACAACCTGACGGCGATGCTTGGATAGACGCCGGAGAGGCGATGGACACTCCGCAGCCGATGCCGCCCGGGGTCGTCTACCGAACACCGGGCGAACAGCCGTACGTCGACATCCACCAGCAACTGTCTGCAACGGAGCCGGTGTGGCCGTTCGAAGACCCGACCGACATCCCTCCTTCCCCACATAGGTCTTCATTGCCTCCATTCCTCATCGGCTTGATCCTGGGGATCGGCCTCGCCGGGATCAGCATCCTCGGCTTCGGCCTGTTCCGCCGCGATCCCGAGCCGATCACGGCCCCAACTTCCACAACCTCAACGACCTCCACGACGACGACCACCCCGGCGGTGGTCGTCAGCACGTCGACTACAACGACCACCGAGGCGGAATCAACGACAACAACTGCGCCGGGGCTGCTCAGCGCGGTGGGAAGCCCGATTCCAATCAATCGCCTGCAGCTCGTCGACAATGGAATCGGACCTTTCCAGTTCGGTCAAGACGCCGCCACGGTCCTCGGCGGGTTCGTTGCCAGCTTTGGCCAACCCAACGACGACTCCGGCATCATCACATCCGTCGGAGAGATGGGTACTTGCAGCGGTGACTCCATCCGTGTCGTTCGTTGGGGGCCGCTGGCGTTGGCGTCTATCTATGAGGGAAACTCGGGCGCTTTCGCCGGTTACCGTCTCGATGTCGCCTTTGGTGACATCGATGCTCCCACGAAGGACATACGGACGCTGTCTGGTATCGGCATCACCGACACCGTCGCCACCCTTGAGGGGGTGTATGCGGCCTTCTCGGTGCACTACGTCGTGGAGGACAGCCTGGGACAGGTCTTCGAGCTGCGGCGCAGTGCCGACTCCGACCTGCTCCTGTGGGGGCCGGTGACCTCCGCCGACCCGGAGGGCATCATCACCGGCATCTACTCGACGAACCCCTGCGATCGCTGACGCACCACCGCCTCCCGCTGAGACGCTAACCGTCGGTCAACCTGGTGGCGATCAGCACCCCGTCGGCATTCTCCACATATTCGACGATCACCGGATCCCCCGCGGCGAGATGCGCAGACAGGTGGGTCAGGGGAGCGCCGTCGAAGGTAAGCCCTTCGTCGGGCACCAATGTGAGCAAGCCCCCATCGTCGCTGCGGACGACGAAGCTGGAGATGCCGTGTTGCAGGTCGCCTTCGATGTCGACAATCAGGCCGCGGATGGTGTCGTCCGCACCGCCGCAAGCCAAGACCGCCGCTAAGACGGCGGTGGCCACGAGTCGCCTCACCGGGGAGCTCGTGCTGTGCCGGGAACCGCTGTCTTCTCCTCCTCGGCAAACCACGCGAAGAACGTCCATGCGATGGCGGTCCACAGCACGGCGCTTCCCCCCAGCTTCATGACGAGCCCGGCAATCGTCTGGTCTGTCTGCAGGCTCCACCCGAAGAGCCGGGGAGTCCCCTCATACACGTGATAGACGACACCGCTGGCAAGGGTCAGGAAGGATGCCGGTACGGTGGGAACGAGAGACTGCAGGAAGAGGTAGCCGATACGTGGGAACGGTGACAGCCGGGGCAGGTCCGGTATGGGTCCCAGCACCGGCCACCACATGAGGATGGCGGTGACCAACAGGACCAAATGAGCTCCGAAGTGGAAGAGGCCGTTGGTCAGCATCAGCTCTACCGCCACTGTCCAGTGCAGCGCCGCCAGCGTCACGTTGAACAGGAAGAGCGCCACCAGCGGCTTGGTGAGCACCCGCAACACTCCCATGACCGGCCGCACCGTGGCTCGCAGCAGCCACCATGGGGTGCCGGCAATGAGCAACGGCGGCGCAACGAACGCGATCACCATGTGTTCGATCATGTGGAAGGTGAAGAGGCTGCCGTCGCCGATATCGTGAATCGGCCACGACGTGACCGCTCCCAGCAGGACCACTCCTGCGAAGTAGCAGAAGCGTTGTCGGATTGTCACCGCCGGCTCGCCGTGAGGGGCCAACCGAGGCGCAAGCAGGCGAATGCCGTAGGCGTGATACACGACCAGCGCAGCCAGCAAACCCACCACTTCCCAGTGGATGTGGAAGGCGAGTACTTCGTCGATCGTGCTCGGAACGTATCCCACCGCCATCGCTCACCTCCCGACGAGAAGGCCGAAGGTCAACAACACGACTGAGAAGAGAACGAACGCGCCCATGATGCCCAGCAGAAAGAACCGCGAGTAGAGGGGCTTGTCGAACTTCAGATGCATGAACCAGCGGGCCACGATGGCGAACTTGGCCGTCCCCAGCGTGAGCAGGAGCGGAATCACTACCGCGTCGAACGCATCGATATAGGTGACGGACACCTCCGCAGCGGTGAGCACCGCCAACACCAACGCCGTCATCCAGTACTGCGCAACGGTGGGGTGGGCAGTTCTCATGTCAGGTTTGCAGGAGGTAGACGACGGTGAAAATCACTATCCACACCACATCGACGAAGTGCCAGTAGAGGCCGACCAACTCCACGTTCATGCCGTGTCCGTCTCGCAGCTTCCCCGAGAAGGACATCACCGCCGTCGCCAGCAACATGAGAACTCCGACCGCCACGTGGGCTCCGTGGAATCCGGTGAGGACGAAGAAGCTGCTGCCGAAGGGGCTGGTGGACAGGGTGAGGCCTTGATCAACGAACTCGGTGAACTCGAAGACCTGGCCGGCGAGAAACGTGGAGCCCAGCGCTGCCGTCGCCAGCAGCCAGATCCTCATCTGGCGGGGGTCGTGCAGTCGACGAGCATTATGGGCCAACACCATCGTCAGCGAGCTCATCAGGAGGATGAACGAGCTTGCCGACGTGAACGGGATGTCGAAGATCTCCGCCGCAGATGGCCCATCCAACGTCCGGGTCCTGTAGAGGAGGAAGGTGGCGATGAGGGAAGCGAAGAAGATGCATTCCGAGCCGAGGAACACCCACATGGCAACCTTGCGGGTGTCGCCCACATCATGAGACTGTTCCCCGGCATCGAACAACTCGGTGGTGTCGGCCATCGTCAATGCTCCCCGCCCGGCGGCTCCATCGACCATCCGAACAGGCCCCATAGAGTGACGAGAACCCCGGCGACGATGGCGACGATGCCGGCGGGCCAGTAGACGACACCGAAGCCCACGCCGAGGGCGCCGGCAGCCGTCAAAGCCGGGTAGTAGGACGGCGAGGGGAGATGGACGTCGGTGGCGGTGCCGGTCTCGTAGTAGTCGCGGGGGCCGTCGCGCTCCACGGGGCGCCCTTCACCGTCTTCGGTGTATTTGCGATGCCACAGTTCATCACGCGAGGTGACCTGCGGTATCTCATCGAAGTCGTGTTCGGGGGGTGGAGACGATGTCATCCATTCGACGGTACGGGCATCCCAGGGATCATTGCCCGCCACTTCCCCATGGCGCAGGCTGCGCACCAGGTTCACGATGAAGATCAACACCGCCAAGGCGAGGAGAAAGCTGCCTACGGTGGACACCAGGTTCCAAGTGTCGAAACCGAGCCCCTCACCGTAGGTGTAGGTGCGACGAGGTTGGCCCTGAAGGCCGAGCAGGTGCATAGGTCCGAACGTCAGGTTGAAGCTGAGGAGGGTCAGCCAGAAGTGCAGCTTGCCCAGCCCCTCGCCCATCATGCGACCCGTCAGCTTGGGGAACCAGTAGTACACACCGGCGAACAATCCGAACAACGCCCCCCCGAACAGCACATAGTGGAAGTGGGCCACCACGTAGTAGGTGTCGGTCTGCTGCCAGTCGGCCGGAACGATCGAATGGGTCACCCCCGACAGCCCCCCGATGGTGAACATGGCGATGAAGCCGAGGGCGAACAGCATTGGCGTCTTCAGAATGAGGCTGCCACCCCAGGTGGTGCCGATCCAGTTGAAGATCTTGATTCCGGTCGGTACCGCTATCAGCATCGTCGAGATGGCAAAACCGGCTTCAGCCACCGGGCCCATGCCGGAGGCGAACATGTGGTGTGACCAGACCCCGAATCCCATGAAGCCGATGGCGGCCCCCGAGAACACGACGAACGGGTAGCCGAACAGGGGTTTGCGGCTGAAGACCGGCAACACCTCCGAGACCACGCCCATCGCAGGCAGCACCAGCACATACACCTCGGGATGGCCGAAGAGCCAGAACAGATGCTGCCACAGCAGCGGGTCGCCTCCGGCGGCCGAGGCGTAGAACAGCGTGCCGAAGTTGCGATCGAATAGAACCTGGAACAGGCCCACCGTGATGGTCGGCAGAGAGAAGATGAGGAGAAAGGCGACCACCATGACCATCCACACGAAGACCGGCATGCGCATGAACGTCATTCCCGGCGCACGCAGGGTGAAGATGGTGGCGATGAAGTTGGCTGATGAGGCTATGGAGGCAACACCCAACAGCAGCAACCCCACCGCCCAGTAGTCCATGCGGACCACTTCGGTGACCTGCACCGAGAGCGGCGTATAGCCAAACCAGCCACCGTCGGGGGCTCCGCCGAGGAGGAACGAGGAGTACATGAATATCCCGCCGGCAAGGAACAGCCAGTAAGAGAAGGCGTTGAGGCGGGGAAAAGCCACGTCGCGGGCCCCGATCATCAGCGGCAGCAGGTAGTTGGTGAAGGCGGCAGCGCCCGGCATGATGGCGAGGAACACCATCGTCGTGCCGTGCATCGTGAAGACCTGGTTGTAGGCGTCGGCGGTGAGCACTTCCAGATTGGGGCCGGCGAGCTGCAGGCGGATCAGCAGCGCTTCGATACCGCCCACGACGAAGAAGAACAGGGCGGACCATCCGTAGAGGGCACCGATGCGCTTGTGGTCCACAGTGGTGACCCAGCTCCACAGACCGGTCTTGCCGGTTGCAGGGAGGTGAACGCGCGTCGTTTCGGTGGTCGTCGCCATGGTTATCCCTCAATGCTATCTGTGATCATTCCAGGCCCCTCAGGAGAGCGACCAAGCCATCGATCTCGGCTTCGGAGAGACCGAAGTCGGGCATGCCGAGGATGCGGCCGGCACTTACGTCGTTGAGGTCTGGTGCCATCGGTTTGACGGCTGGAGGGTTGCGCAGCCAGGCGCGTAGGTTGTCGTCGTTGTTCACCTGGGTAGCTGCCGCAAAGGTTGTGCGCGAGGCGAAGTGGGTGAGGTCCGGTGCCAGGCGGGCCGCATATGGGGTGCCGGCGATGGCATGGCATGCAGAGCACACCCTGGTGAACACTTCGAACCCGGCGGCGCCGGGACCGTCGACGGGGATGGTCGCCGGCTCTACCTGGGCCGCCACCCACGCGGCGTAGGCATCGGTGGTTTCGACGAACACTCTCATTCTCATGTCGGCATGGGCCAAACCGCAGAACTCGGCGCATTGGCCGAACAGGGGCTCACCGGGCGGGGTTGGCTCGTCGGCGATCAAGGTGAGGAAGTTGGTTCGTCCCGGCACCACGTCACGTTTCCCCGCCAGACGTGGTACCCAGAAGCTGTGGATGACGTCTGCCGACGTCATCGTCAGGTAGACGGTGCGACCGGCCGGAATGTGCAGCTCGTTGGCGGTCACAAAACCTTCGGGGTATTCGAACTCCCACCACCATTGGTGGCCGGTAACTGTGATATCGATCCGTTCGCCCTGGGGCTCCGCCCGGATGTCAAAGATGCCGTTGACAGTGGGCACTGCCAGGGTGATGAGAAGCAGCGCAGGGATGATCGTCCAGATGATCTCCAGCCTGGTGTTGCCGTGGATCTGCTTGGGGGCGGGGCGGGACTCGTGCTGCCGTCGCCGGTGGCGGAGGACCGAGACTATGAGGGCGCCCTCGACGAGCACGAAGACGGTAACGGCGATCCAGAAGACTAGGTTCCACAGGCCGTCGATATCACGGGCGATGGGGCCTGCTGGTTCGAGCGAGTTCTGCGGCAGATCCTCACCGGCGCAAGCGCCGGCCGAGACAGCTAGAACCGCCGCCAGGAGTAGGAGGGGGCGCAGCCGCCGGCGAGGAGGTTTCTCGGTTCTTGTGATGCGGCCCTCCGCCAAGCCTTCCCTCCGTGTCCTCGCCCGGGCGGAGCGGCATGGTACCCGCCAACCCGGCTGCTGTGCGTCGCCGCCTATGCAACGGTCCCAACAGGCCGATTGCAAGTCCGGTTCAGGTCAGGACTGCCATCAACTCCTCGGCCGCGACAACTCCTTCGAAACGGGCCGCAACGTTGCCCGCACCGTCGATGACGAACACCCACGGCTCCGAAGGCAACCCCCACTCGATAACCGCCGGGCTGAGATGCGCCGCGTCGGGAACGAAACCGGGTTCGGTCATGCCTTCGTAGACCTCGACGTGGATGAAGTCGACGCCCGGCAGATCGACAGCGGCGGCTTTCACCACGTCGAGGGTTGGGCCACATATGGCTGTCTGGCAGAACGCCGGTGTGGAGAAGATCACCACCGTCGGCTTGCCGTCGCCGACCGCGTCGGCCACCGACAGGGCGTAGAAGGCAGGGTCGGGCTCGGGGTCGGTCGTGATCTCGGCGAGGGCGGCCACCTCGGCGGCGATCGGTGTCACCGACCGCGGCGCCGGCGACCCTACGGCGACAGTGAAGGGTGCCTCCTTGACATCGAACGGAACCTCGGTGAGCACTGCGCCTGCGGCGGTGACCCGCGCCACCCATGTCCCCGCCCGGTCGAACTCCAGGCTTCCCCGGTACAAGCCGGATACGCCGGGAACCGCCCATATCCAGTCGGCGTCGATTTCCTGCACCGCGCCGGGGACGTCGGCGGGGAACACCTCGACGCTCACTGCCACATCGGGCCCGCCGAGGCGCTGGTTACCGGGGCCGGCGAGCGCCAGTAGCAACCGCTCCCGCCCTACCGCCATGTCCGAAGAGGCGATGGCGACGAAGGCTTCGGCAGAATCTCCTGCGGTTGCAGTGGCCGGCGGCGAAGTCGTTGCCGACTGGGAATCCGAAGACCCGCCGCAGGCGGCGGCGACGAATAGCAAGGCGAGGACGGCACGGCGCACGGGGGCGACGGTAACCGAGCCAGCGCGATAGCTGACATGAGGAACCGGCGCAGTCGTAAGCTGCCGCCATGGGTGAGCTGTCCATCGAACGGGACGAGGTGTTCCGCATCAGAACGGCTCGCCGGCCGGGGACCCTGGCAAGGGCACTGGCCGCGGTAGCTTCCCACGGCGCCCAGATCGGTGAGATCCACACGGTGTCGATCGGCGCCGAACACAACATCCGCGAGGTGACGGTCATCGCCCCCGACGCCGCCGCGGTGGAGAGGATCAATGAGGCCCTAACACAGGTCGACGGGGTGGAGGTGTTGGCCGGCAGGGTGGACAAGGTGCTGGAGCAGCATCGCGGAGGCAAGATCGAGGTGCGGTCCACCGCCACCGTCAACACGCTGCAGGACGTCCGTGAGGTCTACACCCCTGGGGTGGCTCGCGTGGTGACGGCGATCGCCGCTGACCCCGCTCAGGCCAAAGAACTCACATGGAAGGGCCGTACTGTGGCGATCGTCACCAACGGCACCCGGGTGCTCGGCCTGGGCGACGTCGGGCCGGAGGCGTCGCTCCCGGTGATGGAAGGAAAAGCTCTCTTCTACGCCGAGCTGGTGGGTGTCAACGCTGTGCCGCTGGTGTTGGATGCCGACGACCCGGACGATGTGATCGAAACAGTCGTCCGTATCGCCCCCGGCTTCGGCGGCATCCATCTCGAGGACATAGCCACCCCCGGTGTGTACCACATCGAGGAGGAGCTGGAACGGCGCCTGGAGGTGCCGGTGTTGCACGACGATCAGCACGGCACTGCAGTGGTACTGATGGCTGCGGTGTTGGTGGCGGCACGTCAAGTCGGCAAAGAACTGGGCAGCCTCACCTTCGGACAGGTCGGTTTGGGGGCAGCGGGTAGTGCAGTGGCCGCATTGGCCTCCGGCTTCGGATTCACTTCCGTCGTCGCTTTCGACCCGTCTCCCCTGGCGGTGCAGCGCCTCCGCAGGATCGCAGACCCGTCTGCACGGCTGCATGCCGGCACGGCCGACGCCGACTTCGACACCGTGCTGGACAGCTCCGATGTACTTGTGATGACCACCGGCAAGGCTGGGCTGTTGCCCCCCGAACGGGTTCGCGACGGGCAGATAGTCATGGCGCTGTCCAACCCCATTCCGGAAATCGGCATCGCTGAGGCCAGAGAGGCAGGTGCTGCGGTGGCGGCCGACGGCAGCATTGTCAACAACGTTCTCGCCTACCCCGGCTTGTTCAAAGGTGCCCTAGACGCCAACGCTGGTTCGATCACAGCGGAGATGAAACGGGCAGCCGCTTTGGCCCTTGCGTCGTGTTCGGACGGCCAGATCCTGCTGCCCGACCCTCTCGACCGCGACGTACACCGACGCGTTTCAGAGGCCGTCGCCGCAGCAGCTCACGACTGACCGGGTGCCTGTTTCCCTGCCGGTACTCGTGGTCGCCTGGCTGGTCACAGCGGGAGCGGCCGCGGTACAAGCCACGGTGGGGTCCGGCTTCGCCGTCGTCTCCGTCCCCACGCTCGCCCTCGTCGATCCCCTGTTGGCTCCCGTACCGCAACTGCTGGTTGCCCTCCCCATGACCATCACCATGGCGTGGCGGGAACGTCATGCGATGGAGTTGAGCCGGGTTACGTGGATCCTTGCCGGCCGGCTGCCCGGTGCTGCTGCCGGGCTGGTGTTACTGAAGCTGTTCGACGGTCGCCATCTCGACGTGGCGATCGCGGTCATTGTCATGGCTGTGGTAGCCGCGATGGCGATGGGGCTGCGGGTACGACGCAACCCGGCGACCGAGTTTGGCACCGGCATCGCCGCCGGAGTAACCGGCTTGGTGGCGTCGATCGGAGGGCCACCGGTGGCGCTGCTGTATTCACGGGAACGAGGCCCTCTGCTCCGCTCCAACCTGGCGGCAGTCTTCAGCGTTGGCATCCTGATATCGGTCGCAACCCGCATCGGATCCGCCGAAATCACTTCCACCGACTGGCAGGTGGCGGCCTGGCTGCTACCTGCGGTGGCGGTCGGCTACCTCATTGGAGGACGTTTCACCGCTCGGGTGGAAGGCCCACAGCTGCGACGCGCAATCCTCGCCTTGTCCGCCGCCGCCGCCCTCGGTCTGCTCGCCCGCTCGCTGTGAGCGGCACTGCGGGATGACTCCGTAAGCTCAGTGTGCACCATCTCGGGAAGCCGGTTATGCGGAAGGAGCGTGTCGACGCCGTCGTCGTCGGGGCAGGCCTCGGCGGGCTGAGCGCTGCCGCCCACCTGGCGAGAAGAGGCCTGCGGGTTGCCGTACTGGAACACCATTCGGTTCCCGGCGGATACGCCCACGAGTTCCACCGCCGCGGGTACCGCTTCGAAGTGGCGCTGCACGCTCTCGACGGCGCCGGCCCCGGCGGTTGGATCCGGCCACTCCTCGAGAACCTCGGCGTGGTCGACCGCATCGACCTGCAGCGACTGGATCCCTTCTACGTCGTGCGCTTCCCCGACCACGAGGTCACGGCCCACGCCAATTCCGATGCCTATCGGGCCGAACTGGTGGAGGCTTTTCCAGAATCGGCGGACGCCATAGACGACTTCTTCGCCGCGGTGCGACGGGTGTCCCACGACACCGGACGCTACGCAGCCGATCGCGCCCGCGGTGAAAGAGGGGATGCCTCAGAGACGATGAAGCGATATCCGGACATGGCGGCTGCGATGGCATCCACCTGGGCGGATTTCGTCGGCCGCCATGTGCGGGATCATCGACTGGCTGCCGTCCTGTCGACGCTGTGGGGGTATTTCGGGCTTCCCCCCAGCAGGCTGTGTGCCGGGGCGCTGGCTCTGGCAATCGACAGCTACCACCGCGGTGGAGCGTGGTATCCCCACGGCGGCAGCCAGGCAATCAGTTGTGCCCTCGCCGCAGTCGTCGAAGAGAACGGCGGTTCCGTCCACTACCGCCAGACGGTGAATCACATCGAGGTTCGCGACGGCAGCGTGGTGGCCGTCGGCACCGAGCGCGGCCTACGTGTCGAGGCGGACCTGGTGATATCGAATGCCAGCCCGGACGTCACCTGCGGATGGGTGGAGGGGGCAGACCTGCCACCGGCGTACACCGAACGGTTCGCCGCCGACGTGCCGGCATTGTCCAACCTGGTCGTCTACCTGGGCGTCGGGAAGGACCTGGCGAGGAAGGGGTGGGATCACCACGAGTACTTCCACAATGTCGGCTACGACCTCGAAGCCGACTATCGGGCAGTCGTCACAGGGGACTTCTCACAGGCAGGCCTGGTGATCTCCAACTACACAGCCGTCGACCCCGGATGTGCTCCGTCGGGTTGCAGCGTGCTCACCCTGATGACCTTGGCCCCGTGGAACTTTGCCGACACATGGGGCACCGGAGGCGACCTGGACGGCTACCGCCGCCGTCCGCAATACCGCCGATTGAAGTTGGACGCAGCCAACCGGTTGTTGGACCGAGCCGAACGGCTCATCCCCGGCCTGCGACAATCGATCCAAGTCATGGAGGTGGGCACTCCCCTAACCAACTGGCGCTACAGCAGGAACCCGGGTGGGAGCATCTACGGACGCGAGCAGACGCCGCACAACATGTTTTTCGGCCGCCACAGCCCGAAGACTCCGATTCCCAACTTGCTGTTCACCGGAGCATGGATCGCCGGTGGAGGGATGAGTACCGCCATGGCGTCGGGCCGCACCACCGCCTCCATCGCCGCCAAACACCTGGCCTCAAGCTGAGTGGATCAGGGTGGAAAGGCGCCGAGCTGTGACGCAACGGTGGTGGTAGTGGCGGCTCCCTGATTGGAGATGGATCCGAAAGCCTTGCCGAGGGCGTCGAGAAACTCGCCGGTCGCCCAAGCGAAAACGACGAACATGACGAAGAGCGCCACCGCAGTCAGGGTGAAACGCATCCAGTAGGTGCGTCGCTCTGATTCGCGGTAATCGGAGGGGCTCGGCACCAGACGTCGCAGGGAAGGGGGCAGCACCCGCCGCACGACGGGAAACCGCACCATCTCCTCCTCACGATCCCCCCCCGGGGGTACAGCCAGCGTCGGGTCATCGCCCACCATCGGTGGCATCGGCGGGTCGTCGATGACGGCAGCTACCGGACTGCCCGCGGCGGCAGTACCGGGAACGACTATCGCCTCTGTTGGAAGGCCGGACCAGGCACCCGCCCCCTCACCTGGGTGCACCGGAAGGCCGAGGTCGAGCTCATCGGTCCCCAACGCCTGCGCCAGCTCGCGCCCCGCAGACGCGCCGGGAAGAGACTCGTCCCGCTCCCAAGCTGCGAGTTCTGAAACGTCGAGGCCAAGCTCCGCAGCCAGTGCCTCTCGGGTGAGTCCACGGTCGATCCGACGGCTGCGAATCTGACGGCCGATGGTGCGATCGGCATCCATGTCGTTGGAGAAGATTATCAGCGATACGGGTATCAGCAGCCCAGATCCCGATTCACGGGTGCGCGGTAATAGCTGCAGCTGCACAGCAGCTCTAGCCTTCACCCCGGAGGCGTCCGAGCGCCTGGTGGGCTCCCCGGTCTTCAAAACCGGTGGGGGTACGAGAGTGCCCCGGCGGGTTCGATTCCCGTCCGCCTCCGCCGAGGACCCGAAAGGGCCTGTGTTTGCAGGCCCCTTCGGGCACGATCTCACTTGGATAGTGCGTGCTTCAAGGGCAGCTGAACCACTTGGTGTCCGTCAGGTGTCCGTCTGGTGTCCGTCTGAGATTCGACAAACACGTCGTCCCACTTGGCGGCAAGGGCCATCTGATCGGAGGGGAACAGGTGCCCGTAACGGTCAAAGGTCACCTGGATCGACGAGTGACCGAGCTGGGCTTGGACCGCTTTCGGATTCGCTCCGGTGGCGATGAGGAGAGAGGCGCAGGTGTGCCGAAGGTCGTGGACCCGAACATGGTCGATACCCGCCTTCTCAAGCGCTGGCCGCCAGAACCCAACGCCGAATTCCTTGCGCCGTAGGGGACCGCCCCGCGGCGCAGTGAACACCAAGTCGTCGGAATCGGCACCGACCTCGTGTGCCAGGTGCTCTGCGACACGATCTCGGAGGAGGCGGGGGAGGACAACGGCCCGGGCTTGGTAGGTCTTCGTGGCACCAAAGTGGAACGCACCTCTGACCTCTGAGAGCGACTCCACGACGTGTAGTCGGGGCCGCAGCAGTTCACATCGTCCCCGGGGCGCAGAGCAGCCGCCTCACCCCACCTCAGCCCGCCATAGGCGAGCACATACACGAGGGTGTCGTAAGGCTCACGGCATCGTCCAGATTGTCACGTATTGAGCACATGATGCTCTCGTCGTAGAATTCCTACGAATTGTTTGATCTAACGAAAGCGTAGGAATTCGTGCCCAGAGGTCGCCCATCCACTGAGCAGCTGCTCAGCCGTGTCGACAACGAAGTGGACGTCCTACACACCCGCTTCGGAGGACTTCCTCACAGCCTCGAGCTGGACCACGTGTTACGTGAGATATGGCTGCTGGAGACTCACCACTCCACCGCCATTGAAGGTAGCTCACTCTCGGCTCAGGACGTCGTGGCCGTAGTAGAGCACGATGAGGCTCGGGGAACTCTCGCCGAGTCTCTAGAGGTCAAGGCCTACGCCGACGCGGCTGCTTGGGTATATGAAACCGCACCCGGTGAACCCACGGGTATCAGTTTGGCGACGATTCGTGAAGTACATCGCCGCGTTGTTGGGCCGGTCTGGGCCGTGTTTCCTCCGGCCTCTCGAGATGAACCCGGGGCTTTTCGAAGTACTGGGGTCACCGTCGGCGGTGGTCGGCGGGTATCCACATCCTCGCCGGCAGCCGTGCATGCCGACATGACCCTATGGACAGACGAGTCAAGCTGGCAATTCGATGGGCACGTCATCGAACGCATAGCCGGACCCGATGCATCTGAAAGCGCCGCCAGGTTGATGGAATACGATTACTGGACGTCGACGGCGGCTGCCGATTAAGACGATCTGCTTCCTAACCGGTCAATGAAAACGAGCAAGT
>CAZIEQ010000017.1:0-17075 GCA_964538725.1 uncultured Acidimicrobiia bacterium
TCATTACTCTCTCACCCCCCGCGCCCCCCCGCCTTCGCCCCTGCGACGCGTCGTCTGGGTGAGTCGTGTGGGGGAGCGCGTCCCGGGTGAGGCCGGACAGGTCCGCGTCCCCGATGAGCCGGCGGGCGGCCTCGGTTGCCCCGGCCATCACCTCGGCCTCGTCGACGCGTGTCGACCGGCCCTTCTCGACGATGAACTCTCCGCCGACAACAACAGTCTCGACATCGGCGGCTCTACCGCTGTGGACGATGGACGCCGCGGGCCGATTCCACGGTGTGTGGTGGACCTTGTCCACGTTGAGCACTATGAGGTCGGCGAAGCGGCCGGGGGCAAGAGCGCCGCCTGCGAGGCCGGTCATGGCGGCGCCGCCTAATGTGGCCAGCTCGAGAAACTGCTCAACGGTGGTGGCGGTGGGCTCGAGGTGGTGCACTCGGTGGAGAAGTGTTCCGGCCTTCATCGCCTCGAACATGTCCTGGCCGGAGACGGCGATCCCATCACTTCCCAACGCAACGTTGGCTCCGGCCGCCAGCAGCGGCTCGAGTCGGAGCACTCCAGACGCCAGGTACTGGTTGGACACCGGGTTGTGGATCGCAGTCGATCGGTGCTCACCCATGGCGGCGACCTCATCGTCATCGAGCCAAATCGCATGCGCCAGGGTCGTCCGCTGGCCGAGCAGCCCCTCGCGTGCGAGCCAGGCAACAGGCCGAATCCCGTGGACCGTTTCGAAGTAGCCGACCTCATCCGCAGCCTCCGAACAGTGCATGTGCCAGCGAACACCGGCGGCCTCGGCGAGTTTGGCCGACTCCCGGATCAGGTCGGGAGTGACGTACACCACGTTCTCGGGTCCCGGCCAGATCTCGACTCGTGAACCCGCAGGACGTACTTGGAGACACTCCTCTGTGATGCTGATCTCCTCCCGTGCAGTCCAGTTGAAGAGTTCGGGAGCGACGCCCATCAGGTCTGCGCCGCGGTTCGTCTCGCCGAAAATCCCTCTGGCAACGGCGCCCCGGATGCCGGTCTCCTCGATCGCCGCGGCCACGGCAAGCGTCGTCTCGACATCAGTGGGGCCGTAGTGGTTGTCGACGACCATCGTCGTTCCGGAGAGCGCAGCCTGCAGGGCACCCAGCCGGACACCGGCGACGGCTATGTCCGGTGAGATGGTCTTGGCATACGGGAACATGAAGCGGCGCAGCCATGGAACCAGGCTGAGCCCGTCGCCCATGCCCCTGCCGAGCGTCTGGAAGAGGTGGGTGTGTCCGTCGGTGAAGCCCGGCATGATCACTCTGCCGGAGCAGTCGACTACCCGTTTCGCACTGTTGCAGTGTGGCGCCAGGTCGCTCGAAGTGCCGACGGCACTGATCCGGTCGCCGGCTACGGCCACGCTGCCGTCGCCGATCACCCGGCGCTCGGCGTCGAGGGTGATCACGACGCCTCCGTCGAGAACGAAATCGCAGCCGTTCAGGTTGGTGCCTGGTTGTGCGCGGGACGTCATCGGCGGCGTGTCTTCCTCGGTCCCGGGGGAGCGGTGTCGATCATCGGTGGGAACTCATTCCTCACCCGGACCGATAGGAAGGAGCTCGTCGGCGAGCTGAATCAGAGCGCGCCGATAGTTCAATGAGATCTTATCGGCCACCTTGACGTGGAGCTCTTTGGTCAGATCCAGCGGAAGCAGCTCGGGTCGCTGTCCCTCGACTATGGGCTTGTCTTGTTCGAGGATCTCGCGTTCGATGGCGAGGAACTCGGTGTCGGACTCCTCTTCGGTCGCATAGTTCCTGCCGATGTACCAGAAGCTCTTGGTTTCCCTACGTCCCACCGGCGAGGGCGCCATGAATAGGACGTAGCGTCCGCCGCCGTCGAAGAACCGGTCGAGGTTGACCGCGTGCGGCAAGAACACCCGGTAGACGTTGAGGACGGTGATCATCTCGCCTTCGATACCGAGATGTTCTTTGAACTTACCGGTGACGGGTTCGTGCACGGTTTGCCGAACTCGGAGTTCTCCCTCTTCCATGACCACGTCGTGGTCGGTGACTTCGGGGTGCAGGCGGGAGCCGAGGATTCCCTCGTGGACCCAGGCGAAGTGACCGAAATCGACATAATTCTCAAGCCGGCGCGCCGAGGAGCAACGCCACTCTGTGATGGGTCCCGGGATGAAGCGGAAGTCGGGATCCTCCCACTGTGTGAAGTCGGGGATGTCGAAGTAGGGATCGTCGGTAAGGCTGACCCAGACGATGCCGTAGCGCTCTTCACACAGAAACGGCGTCAGCTTGGCGTGGCCCAGCCGGGAGATCTCAGGTCGGGACGGGATCTCGATGCACTGACCCGTCTTGTCGTATTTCCAGCCGTGATAAGGGCAGCGGATGCAGTCGCCTTCGATTACTCCTGCTGAGATGGCTGCCCCCCGATGCAGGCACAGATCGAAGAATGCGTGCACTTCGCCATCGAGTCGTGCCAGCACGATGGTCGTGTCGAGCAGGGTTACCCGCGTCGGGGAATCGCCGATTTCTGAAGCGAACATGACAGGATGCCAGAAGTACTTGAGCGACTGGTAGAGCCGCTCCTCGCCGGACTCGTCGAGATCGTTGACGAGGTCCGCGACGTCGACATCGATGCCTCTAGTCGTCGGGTCCATCTCGGTGCTCCTCTCGTCCAATATTGATCATATTGATGTCAGTACATAAAGGAGCCGCCGTTGACCAGGATGGCTTGGCCGGTGATGAAGGCGGCATCATCGGAAGAGAGGTAGAGCACGATGCCCACCATGTCGTCGGGCACCGAGGTCCTCTTCAGTGCCCGTTGAGATATCACTAACTCATCGTTACCCGGCTGGTGGGCACGCAGCGCCTCATCGGGTATGAAGTCTGGGGCGACGTTGTTGACGGTGATGCCGTATTCGCCAACCTCCCTGGCCATGGCTCGCGTGAGCCCAACAATGGCAGATTTCGACGTCGTGTATTGCAGGAAGCCGGGGACCCCTTTCCAAACGACGTTCGATGAGATGTTGATGATGCGGCCGGAGCCCTGTGCCTTCATGGCGGGTATCACGGCCCGAGCGCACAACCAGGGGCCGCGCACGTTTACTGCCATGGTGGTGTCCCACTCACTCACGGGGATGTCCTCAAACGGCCCCCGAGTCACGCTGCGGAAGAACGCCGCGTTGTTGACCAGGATGTCGATCCGCCCGTACTCGGCGAGCGTTTGCTGGGCCATTTCCTTGGTGGAGTCAGGGTCCGAAACGTCGACGTCGACCCCAAGCGCCTCATGGCCCGCGTTCTGCAGTGCAGCCACGACATCATCGGGGCTCTCGAGATCCGCGACGACGACGTATGCCCCCTCTGCGGCAAACCCGTGGCAGTAGGCCTTGCCGATGACACCGGCACCTCCCGTCACGATCGCTACCCGGCCACCGAGTCTTCTCATACTGTTCTCTCCCACGTCGGTCCTCCTCGCATCGGTGTCACGCCGTAGCGGGTCAGTGCCGATCGTCCCGTCAGACGGAGTCGGCTGCGGCTGCATCGACGTCGGGCCTGGGGTGAAGGCCGAGGCGTTCGACCAACTCGGGGATGATCGAGGCCCAGGACACGGCCATGATGTGGAGTCCTCTGACGCCTTCGATCTGGCGGACTTCCTCTGCGATTTCGAGGCAGATGGCGACGCCTTCGTCCATCTGGCGTTCCTTATCGAGGCCGCGCAGCCGCTTGACGATTCGATCCGGCACGTCCATGCCCGCCACTTCGTTGGCCATGTATTCGGCGGCGCGGATTGATCGGATCGGCCCCACCCCAGCGAGTATCGCGGTCTTCTCGTGCAGGCCGAGGTCGACGACACGTTTCATGTACTCCCTGAACCTGTCGACGTTGTACACGAGTTGGGTCTGGATGTATTGAGCTCCGGCTGCCACCTTCTTGGCCAGCCGAACGGGCCGGTAGTCGTATGGAGGCGCGAACGGGTTGGCGACGGCGCCGACGAAGAAGTCGGGGGCGATCTTGGGGATCGTCTCGCCGTTCTCGAAAACCTGATCGTCACGCATCATCCGCATGACCCGCACGAGATTCACAGAATCGATATCGAAGACGCCCTTGCACTGGGGGTGGTCTCCCCAGATCGGGGCGTCGCCGCTGAGTGCGAGCACGTTGGCGATGCCGAACATCGCGGCGCCGAGGAGATCCGCCTGAAGGCCGAGGCGATTGCGGTCCCGACATGTGACTTGCAGGATCGGTTCCAGTCCGGCCTGCCGGAGCATGATGCTGACGGCAAGGCTCGACGTGTGGACGCGGGCGGCCTGGTTGTCGGTGACGTTGTACGCATCGGCATAGCCTCGAAGCCGTTCGATTTGGCGCTCGACTGCGCCTCGGTTGGGTCCCACGGGAGGCGCGACCTCCGCGGTCAGGGCAAACTCGCTCTGCTGGAGGACTTGGGCCAGCCTGCTCGAGGTGTGCGGGGGTCGTTTGTCGGCAGTCATCTGCCGATGACCTCCGAGACATGATGCGGGCCGGTGTCGATGCCCGTGGTGACTAGATCACGTCCGGTGACGAATGTGACCCACGACGCCGTTCCCTGCAAGCGCCAGTCCACCGGCGGGTTGAGCCGTCCGATCTCACTGGCGTACGGTGTGCGTGCCGAGCGTTCGACTGCTTTGACCCATATGCAGTCCATATGGGGGTCGACCTCGCATTTGCCGTCTATGCGCACGCCGCCGCATGGACCGTTTCGCAGCAGTTTGGGACATGTCATCGGACAGGTCATCCCCGTCGAGTGAAGGATGCACTGGCCGCACATCCGGCAGTCGAAGATCGGCTTCTTGACTATTTCCTCGACAGGCTTGATCCAGTGTGATGCTCGTTCGGTTCCGAGGCGGTCGATCAACCACCTCAACCGGGGCAGAAGTCGCTGGGCGAGCTGCCACATCAGCACCAGCACTCCGGGACGATCCTGAAGCGACGAGCGGAGTCCGCGGAGTGTCAGCTTTCCCGGTGCGACTTGCGTCATCTCGGCCCCGCCCGGCCTCGTCCCCAGATCTCACGGGTGTGTCTCATGCGGCCTTCTGACGACAGGTGTCACGCAGGCTGCAGTAATCGCAGATCCTGCCTTTGGCGGCGACACCGCTACCGACGCCCAACACCACCGTCACCGACTTCAGCGGCACCATCTGCAGACTGGCGGTGATTTCGACTCCGATCTCCTCGGGGTCGATCAGCGAGAATATCTCCCTCTGTCCGGGGTCGACGGGCCAACCCTCCAACCCGGGGCTGAGGGGGAGTGAGGTTTCCAGGCCCCTGTGCACGGCATCTGCCTCGACCTCATTGCACGCCGCGGCGCTCAGCGCGTGAACTGCCGCCGAACCCACCGCGTCGAGGGCGAATCCGCGGGCGACGTGTGACTCGGAAGCGTGCACCGCTCTGTCCAACAGACGGGAACCGATCGTGCACAGCATCACGACGACGTACCGTGCACCACCTAGATGCTCGACCACCAGGGGTCCCGTGAAGCGCCTGCCGTCCTCGAGGACGAGGCGGTTGTGGCGCACATCTGTGACGAGTAGCTTCCTCGTCAACACTGCCGGCTCGATGAGATTTCGTCCCTCGTCCAGCGCGTCAGCGGCGAGTTCGACGACGCGGTGGCGGCGCGCCCGCACCACGGCAGGATCGGCTGCCTGGCTCCTGAGCACATCGTCGACTCCGAATTCCAGGTGCCAGTCGCGCCGGACCTCGGTCATCAACTCGTGTTCACCTTCGCATGGGTCCTGTAGTGCTTGATGTAGCGGGCGCCGTGGTCGTCTCGCCCTAGCAGCAGGTCGGCTGCGCGGACGGTCGCTCCAAGTTTGGCGGCATCGGTGATGACACACGAAGCCCCGGCTCCCATCCCCAGAGCGAGGAACGCCTGGTTGAGTGTGTGCCGATCGGGGAGACCGAAGGAAACATTGCTTGCACCGAGATTGATGTTGACCCCGTACTCCGCTTTGAGCAGAGCGATCGTGTCGAGGGTCACCCGAGCCGCATTGGTGTCGGCACCAACAGTGAGCACGAGCGGGTCGATGAGGACGTTCTCCAGTGGTATGCCGAGAGAGTCGGCTCGGTCGATGATCTTCCGGGCCACGGCGAACCGGCCCGCCGCATCCTCCGGAATCCCGTCCTCGTCGAGGGTGAGGCCGATGACGGCCGTGTCGTACTGCTTCACCAGCGGCAAGATGCGCTGCATCGAGGCTTCTTCACCATTCACCGAGTTGATCAGCGGCCGTCCGGGGCTGACCTCGAGCGCAGCTTCTACCGCATCATGATTGGGGGAGTCGATGCTGATGGGAACCTCCACCGCAGCCGACACGACGGCGATCACTTCACGGATCAGTGCCACCTCATCGACATCGGGGACGCCGACGTTCACATCGAGGATGTCCGCACCCGCCTCGACTTGGCTGACTGCGAGCTGGGCGACGTAGTCGAAGTCGCCCTCCTTCAGCGCCGCCGCCAGTTTCTTGCGACCGGTCGGATTGATCCTCTCGCCGATCATGACGAGCGGTCCGTCGGTATCGATCGTGACGCTACGGGTTTGGCTGGAAACTTGGGTTTTCATGCAGGTCTGCCTCCCCGGCTCGGGTCGTCACGAGTATCAGTACGTATCGAGAGGGATGCCCAATTCGATGCATTCGGCCTTGACTTTGCGATACATCTCCTCCCATTCGGCGGTGGGCTGCAAGGTGTCCATGTCGTAGGCCTTCTGAAATGGGATTCCGAGGTCGGGTTGCTTGATGGAATCCTCGTAGTGGGGCAGCAGCGCCTTGGCGACGTCGTTGACACTGTCGAGTGTCATGGCGGACGCGGCATGGCTGACCTCGGCGACGAAACGGCACTCGAGTGGTGTCACGAAGTCGGTCAGCTTGCCTCCGGCACTCCGAGGTCCGGTCGTCAGGGAGCTTCCGGATGCCGCCAGCACCGACACACCTGCTGCGATCTCCCGAAGCAGGTTCTCTGTGCCGGGTCCGGAGACCTGGTTGGCGATTCCGTGACATAGGGTGTGCGTGTTCCGACTCAGCGCCTGGAAGACGACGCTGAGTGCCCACAGACCCTCTCGGTTGACGTTGGACAGGTAGCGAACGTCGTAGATCTCACCGCCGCCGACGTGGTTCTGAAGGATGGCGTAGGACAGTAGGGCGCAGGCGATACTGGAGACGACGGCGCCTTCGGCCGGCCCGGGCATTCCGCCGATCATTCCCGGTGAGTCACATTTCATGATCCCGCCCATGTTGAGCGTATGGACCACCTTGTGCAGGGTGCGGTAGTCGATCTTCATCTCGGATGGGAACAGGATCAGCGCCAGGTCACTGGTTCGAAATGCACCGGGTGTGCCGTACGCTCCGAACTGGCCGAACTCGGTTACCGCCGAGATACAACCGATGGCGCCCATTCCCTCGCGTCCGGCGCGACGGCGCGCCTCGCGGTGCATGACACCGTGCTCGTAGCCCATGAGCGTCTCGATCGGCGTGCCCGAGAGCACTTCCTGGCCGCGGATCGTGACAAGTGAACCGGCCTCGAGGAGGTCGACCTCGGGTTCGCGAGCGATTAGATACGCCATCGTGGGGTACACGTCTTCAGAGATCGTGATACCCAGCGAGGTTGCCGCCTTCATGGGGTATGGGTCGGATGGAGTTCGTGCCTTGAGCAACGTGGCGTCCTTGCCTTCACCCACCCGCAGCTCCCCAGGAGCGTGCTTGAGCGCGCTATCGAGTTCATCTTGAGAGACTGTGACGATGCGTTCGGTGTCCGTGCACAGATAGCCGATTTCGAGGGCGGCTTGGTAGCCGGCAGCGTAAAACTCGTCGGCGAGATCGAACGTCGTGTTGACCGGCTCGTCGACGTTGCAGGTTCCGGACAGGCCATGCTCTTTCAGAATGCCGCGGATCGTCAACGGGATCCGTTTGGTGTCCCACTCTTTCAGGGTGCAATACTCACCGGTCTGGGTCCGCTTGAGGATCTCGAGGATGTCGGGCTTGTTCTGCATCTGGCAGTCGACCTCCTAGCCGTGTTTGAGGGCTCCGGCAGTGACCGGCTCGGAGCGCGGGGGCTTGTGTCCCGCAGCGAGATCTTGCAGCAGCTCGGTGACCACCACGGCGGCGTCGCGGGCATCGCGGCCGTATCCGTCGGCACCGATCTCCGCAGTCCATTCGGCGGTGACCGGCCCACCACCGACGATGACGAAGAATTTGTCGCGTTCGCCGCGATCACGCAGCGCGTTGACCACCTCTCGGTGATAGGGCAACGAGGTGGTGATGAGGGAGGAGATGGCGATGATGTCGGCGTTCTCGCTCAGGGCAGCCTCGATGTACTGTTTCGGAGGCACGTTGATGCCGAGATCGATCACCTTGACGCCATGGGCGGCGAGTATGGCTGAGACGATGTTCTTGCCGATGTCATGGGCGTCTCCGTATATCGTGCCGATGACGACTGTGCCGTGGACGGCACCTTCGAGATCCTCTTCGGAAATGCTCGGGATGATCAGATCCAGAGCTGCCCGGGCGGCGTCACCGGCGAGTATCAACTCGGGGAGGTACGCCTCGCCGTCCTCGAAGGCTTGCCCGACGAGGTCCATGGCGGGGTTGATGCCCCCCCGGATGATGTCCATTGCTGCCATCCCGGCGGCGATCGCCTGGGAAGCAAACTCCGCGGCCTCCTCCTCGATGCCCTCCATCACCGCACTCTTCAGGGCGTCGAGAATCCCTTGGCTGCTCATGTCACCTCAATTCGTCGCACCTGGAGCGCGCATTGATCAGAGTAATAACATAGCGCACGATACTTTGAAAAGAGCTGGAAGGCAACCCCCGCCAGCTCCTGCGCCGATCTCGGCAGACCGCGGGACTCGGGCTCGGTGCATGGAACTGCGTGTCACCGTGTGCCGACGCCGACCGAACCCACGCGCTGCTTGCAGTAGCCAGCCCAAACCTGCTTGAATCGCTATTGATAGACTCAATATACTGGCCTGAGGCCGAGCAGGGAGTGCAGCCTCGAAGGGCCAGCTTCTCGCCGTGTCGGAAGGGAGAGCCGTGTAGTGGGTGCACAGATCCTGTCGGGGCGCGAGGTTGCCGGCGTCATCCTGTCTGAAGTGGCGGAGCGGGTGCATGCCCTGACTGCCGGCGGACGGTCGGTGGGCTTGGCAACGGTGCTGGTTGGTGACGACCCGGCGTCACAGATCTACGTGCGGAACAAACAGCGAGCTGCTCAGCAGACCGGCATGCTGTCGGTCGACCGTCGCCTTCCCGGCCACGCGAGCCAAGCCGACGTGGAGGCACTGATCCGAGAGCTGAATGAAGACCCCAGTGTGGACGGCATGATCGTCCAGCTCCCTTTGCCTGCAGGCCTCGACGGCACCCGGGCTGTGGAGACCGTGGCACCGGCCAAGGACGCAGATGGGCTGCATCCTTGCAACCTGGGCTTGTTGGTACTCAGTCGTCCGGGGCCTCGTCCGGCGACGCCGAGTGGAATCATGCGCATACTCGATCACTACAGCATCGACGTGGCGGGGAAGCTCGCCGTTGTCGTCGGACGGTCCTTTCTGGTCGGGCGTCCCCTGTCGCTGCTGCTCAGCGTGAAGGGGGTGGATGCCACCGTGGTTCAGGCACACTCACGGACTGTTGACCTGGTGGAACTCATGCGTTCGGCAGACGTTCTGGTGGTTGCGGCCGGCCGCCCCGGGCTGGTCGGCGCCACCGACGTGAAGCCGGGAGCCGTCGTAATCGATGTCGGGATCAATCGTACCGACGCGGGTCCTGTTGGTGATGTGGATTACGAGGCCGTCGCCGAAGTCGCCGGTGCGATCACGCCGGTACCGGGGGGTGTCGGGCCGACGACGATCGCGTGCCTCCTGGCCAATACAGTCGCCGCCGCGGAGTCGTCGGCGGAGCGGTGACGGCTGAGCTCCCGTGCCACCGACGTGAATCCACCTCGGTCAGTCCATCTCACCACGGGAGCGTGCCAAAGCGGCGTCGATGGGGGTGGTGGCCGAATCCCCGAGTTCCTGCACGTAGTCGTAGCCAAAGCGGCCCTTGATGCAGAGATGCCCTGACGTGACATCGTGGTCGAGCGGCGAGGTGACCTTGACGATGCGGTTGTCTTGGATGTGTAACTCCAGATTGCACCCGACGCCGCAGTACGAGCATACGGTTCGGGTGATGGTCTGCGCCCCCTCGTCCCAGATGGAGGCTGCTCGAAGCTCATACTCGCTGCGGAACATCAATGCTCCCGTCGGGCACACGCCGATGCAGTTACCGCAATAGACGCAGGCCGACGACGGCAACGGAACGTCGAATTCCGTTGAGATCCGGGCGTCGAAGCCACGTCCGGCCACGGCGATGGCAAATGTGTTCTGGGCATCGATACCACACGCCTCGACGCACTGGTAGCAGAGGATGCACCGGGAGTTGTCCCGGACGAACAGCGGATTGTCAACCTTTTCCGGCTGTGCAACGGTTTCGATGCTTCGGCCGTCGACGGCAGTGTGGTGACCGGCGACCCGTCGATCGCGACCAGAGGATGCTTCGCCTGGGGGCCCGAATCGTGTCGGATCGGCCCCATACCTTCCAATCCACTCGCCCACCTCCGGGGCGGCAAGGGACAGGTCGACTGAAGACCCGAGAAGCTCGAGCACCATCCTTCGACTGTGACGCACCCGAGGTGAGTCTGTCTGCACGATCATGCCGCGCTCGGCCGCCCGCGAACATGAGGGAACGAGGGTCTGCGAGCCTCCGACCTCGACAACGCAGACACGGCACGCGTTCACCGGGGTCAGGTTCCCTCGATGACACAGCGTGGGCTGCTCGATCCCGATCGCCTTGCATGCTTCGAGGAGGGTCGAGCCCGCGGCGACGGCTACTTCGACGCCGTCGACGGTGATGTCGACCTGGGCGGGCGGGGTAGTCGTCATCGTCCCTCCAGGAGTCCGATGCTGATTGCGGAATGAATGGCGTTGGCCGCGCTTTGGCCGAGCCCGCAGATCGACGCGTCTCTCATGACCTGCTCGATGTCGGCGAGCAAGTCTCTCTCGAGAGCTCCACCGGTGACGACATGACGTGCCAGCAGTTCTTCCTGGCGTACCGTTCCTACTCGACAAGGCACGCACTGCCCACAGGATTCGTCCCGAAAGAACGCGGCGATTCGCTGCAGGATGTCGGCGAAATCGGTGTCGGCGTCGAACAGCATCACAGCGCCCGAGCCGAGTGTCACTCCCCGAGCCCGCGCATCTTCGAACGTGAGCGGCATGTCGAGCTGCGAACCGGGGAGGAAGCTCCCGGCGGCCCCGCCGAGGAGAATTGCTTCCAGCTCGGCTCCTTCCCGGGGACCTCCGGCGAGCGCAATGAGCTCGCCCAGCATCGTGCCCATGGGAACCTCGTAAACGCCCGGCCGGGCCACGGCACCCGATAGGCAGAAGAGACGGGTGCCGGTCGACTCAGCAGTGCCGATCTTGGCGTACGCCCGTCCGCCTTCGATGATGATGTCGAGGATGTTGACCAGCGTCTCGACGTTGTTGACCACGGTCGGCTTGCCGAAGAGGCCCCGTTCGGTCGGGAATGGGGGTTTGTTGCGAGGCTCACCACGGTGCCCCTCGATCGAGTTCATGAGAGCGGTCTCCTCACCGCATATATAGGCGCCGGCCCCGCGCCGGATCTCGATATCGAAGGAGAACGATGATCCCAGGATCCGGTCACCGAGTAGTCCATCGGCGCGGGCCTGAGCGGCCGCGTCGCGCAACCGGCGCTCTCCGATGGGATACTCCGCCCTGACGTAGACGTAGCCCTTTTCGGCTCCGCAGGTCATCCCGGCGATGGTCATCGCCTCGACGACGGCAAAGGGAGCACCCTCGAGGAGCACCCGATCCTTGAAGGTTCCCGGCTCCGACTCGTCGGCATTGCAGATGACATACCGCTCGGGCTCCGAAGCTCCGGCTACCGCCTCCCATTTGATGCCGGTTGGGAAGGCGGCACCGCCCCTTCCCCGCAAACCCGACGCCTTGATCTCTTCGATCACGCCCGGCGATCCCATGGCGACGGCCTGTTCGAGAGCGACGTAGCCCCCGTTGGCCCGATAGTCGGCAAGCGTCGAGTGTGCGCTGCCGACACGCGCCAGCAGCCTGAGGCCGGGGTCGCCCGTCTGAGGGAGAACGAGTGGAGAGGGCTCCTCCGGGGCTTGGTTGAGCACCGCCGATACTGCCTGCGCGCCGCCGCCGGCAAGAACCTGGTCGTCTTCCCCGGCCAGCTGGAAGTAGACGGCCGGGGCCCGGTCGCATTGGCCCAGGCACGGGCTTGGCAACCACGTCTCCTCGGTGCCTCGTGAGCCCGGCGGACCCATCTCCCGGCTGAGCTGCGAAATCATGGTCGCGGCCCCGAAGCCTCGGCAGCCGATGTCATCACACACGTGAGCAACCCGCCCCGGGCGCTTCTCGGTGGCGAGCAGTGAGTAGAAGTTGGCCACGCCGTACGCCTCCGCGGGGGGAACGGACAGTCGGCGGCAGATGTAGTCGAGGGCGCCCCGGCTGATCCAGCCGATTTCCGACTGCACCGTGTTTAGGGCGGGAAGGAGCATATGGCGCTGCGACCGGGCGGCGAAGCCGCCGCGGACGACTCGAAGATCTGCCTTCGTACGCTCCTCCGCCCCGGCCCAACTCGTGGTTGGCGCGCCGAGAACGGCGTCGATGGCGGCTCGCTCGCCTTTGCTGGGCTCGGTGTTCAGGAAGCGGAGGTCCATGTGATCAGATTCGCTTCTCGATTCGAACAGCGGTGGCCTTGAACTCCGCAGTACCCGATTGCGGATCCCACGCATCGATCGTCAAGGTGTTGACATCAGAGTCGTTCGGGAAATGCACCGCCATGAACACGAGGCCGCCGCGCAGCCCATGATCCAATCGGGCGTCGGCCTCGATCGACCCTCGGCGGGATGTGATGAGCACCCGGTCGCCGGCTTCGATGCCGAGGTCTGTGGCGTCTTCAGGCCCGATGTCGATGGTTGCGCCGGTGCGTATCGGCGAGTCGTAGCCGCCGCTTTGCATGCCGGTGTTGTAGGAGTCGAGACGTCTGCCGGTGGTCAGTCGGAGCGGGAAGTCGTCGTCGAGCGTGTCGACCGGTGGGACCTGTGCAACCGTGGAGAACGGGGCGCGCCGCCCTCCGACGGGCCGCTCCCAGAGCCGGGCGTGCAGGAACTGTTCTCCCGGCTCGTCCTCGTTGCGGCAGGGCCACTGCAGCCCACCGAGCTCGTCGAGCCGGCGGTAGCTCATCCCCGCATGTATGGGAGAGAGCCTGCGAACTTCACCCCACACGTCCTCGGCTGTGAGTCCCCGCCAATCGTGACCAAGACCGGCCGCAAGGGCGCCGATGATCCACAGATCAGGGCGTGCGTCGCCGGGCGGATCGAGGGCCTTACGAACCCGCTGGACGCGACGCTCGCTCGAGGTCACCGTGCCCTCCGCTTCACACCAGTCGGCGGCGGCCGGTAGAACGACATCGGCGAGCTCGGCGGTCTTTGTGAGGAACAGATCCTGAACCACCAGGAAGTCCAGACCACCGAGCAGACGCCGAACCCGTCCCGTATCGGCTTCAGACTGCGCGGGGTTCTCGCCGATGACGTAAAGCGCGCGTAGCTCTCCGCTCTCCATTGCGGCGAACATCGCGCTCAGGTGGCGGCCTGCCTCGGCAGGGATGGTGAAACCCCATTCCGCCTCGAACTTGCCTCGAGCCTCATCGTCGGATACGTCCTGGAAGCCGGGCAGTTTGTTGGGCAGTGCCCCCATGTCACCGCCTCCCTGAACGTTGTTCTGCCCGCGCACCGGGACGAGTCCCGAGCCGTAGCGGCCGATGTGGCCGGTCAGCAGCGACAGGTTGATGAGTGAGAGGACATTATCGGTGGCGTTGTGGTGCTCGGTGATTCCCAGTGTCCAGCACAGTTGTGCGGTCGGCGCCGAGGCATAGGCGATCGCCAGCTCCCGGATGGCCGCGCCGGGCACACCGGTGGCCTCTTCGGCGCGCTCCAAACTGTACGGCTCGACTGCAGCGGCGTAGTCGTCGAAGCCGACGGTCGCCGAGGCGATGAACTCGTCATCGGTGAGACCCTCGTCGATGATCACCCTGCCGACGGTGTTCGCCAGCGCGATGTCGGTGCCTACATCTATGCCCAGCCAAACGTCGGCCCACTGTGCGGACTCGCTGCGCCGGGGATCGACGCAGAACATCCTGGCGCCGTTGTGAATTCCCTTCAGGATGTGGTGGAAGAAGATCGGATGTGCCGCACGCGCATTCGAACCCCACAGAATGATGAGGTCGGTGTTCTCGATCTCCTCATACGAGCTGGTACCGCCACCCGCTCCAAACACCTTCGCCAGACCGGCGACGCTGGGAGCATGTCAAGTCCGGTTGCAGCTGTCTATGTTCGACGACCCCATCACTACGCGGGCGAACTTCTGGGCGAGGTAGTTGGTCTCGTTCGTCGCCTTGGAACAGCTGAACAGCCCGAATGCGTCGCCGCCGGGTCCGTCGCGCACGGCAGCGAGACCGGCAGTCGCGGCCTCGAGCGCGATATCCCAGCTCGTTGATACGAGCGTGCCGTCGACCCGAACGAGGGGTCTCGTCAGCCTCGGGCGTCGACGTGTCACGGGTTACACCTCCCTTCGCATGGACGCCGTGCTGTCGGCAGATCCTGGAGCCTAGCAAGCGCCTTATTCGTTAGAGCAATATCGTGGGCGCGTCGTTGGCCTCCGGCACGTCGGTGCAGACAGAGCCCATCTGGGCGCCGGCGAGGCGCGCCTCTCCGGCAACATAGAGCGAGCCGGCCACGACGATGATGTCGTTGTCTGCCGCCGCGTCGAGCGCCGACCGCAGCGCCTGTGCCACCGGCGTGATGGCCGACACAGACACCCCGTCGAAGAGCGTGTGTGCTGCTTCGGCTACATCGGTCGTATCAAGCGCCTCGTCGTCGTCTGCCTGGGTGACGATCACCTCCGAGAACAAACCTGCTAGTGGCCTGAGCAGGGTCAAAGGGTCGCGGTGTCCCCGGAATCCGACGATCAACAGCCGTCGTCCTTGCGGGAATTCGTCGGTGAGCGCCCTGGCGAGCCCGGCCATACCCTCGTCGTTGTGAGCACCGTCGATCACCACCAGCGGCCGGCGCCGCACGATCTCGATCCGTCCCGGAACCACCAGGTCGGTCAAAGCTCCAGCAAGGGCATCTCGGTCGAGAGCCCGTCCGAGGAGGACTTCACAGGCGGCCACGGCGGTGCCGAGATTGCCGACCTGGTGACGCCCATGCAAGGGGAGTTGTAGATCTCGGTACGTTCCCTCGATTCCGTCGATGGATACGCGCCATCCGTGTCTGGTCGGAGCCGCGTCGAGTATGGCGAAAGACTCCCCGGCTCGGAACCACACCGCGTCGTTCTTGGCAACTCGTGCCGCGACGGCATCCTCCGCTGCCGTCGGCAGCCTGCCGGTGACGAGGCAGCCGTTCTGGGGCAGGATCGCAGCTTTCTCTGCGGCAATCTCGCCGAGCGAATCTCCGAGGATGTGCATGTGATCAAGGGCGATGCTGGTGATCACAGCGACGTCGGCGTTGAGTACGTTTGTCGCGTCGAGCCGGCCGCCGAGACCCACTTCGATGGCGGCCACATCGACGCCGGCCGAGGCGAACATCTGGAACGCGATCGCCACGGTGGCTTCGAAGTACGTCAGGGAGTCGTCCGACCGGGCCTCCCAGTCGTCGATGCCCTGGCCGGCTTCGGCGACCGCTGCCACCAGACCCTGCCTGGTTATCGGCCGGCCACCGACTCGGTATCTGTCTTCGACGTGCTCCAGGTGGGGAGATGTGTAGCTCGCGGCCCGGTAACCGTGCTCTCGGAGGAGCGCCTCGACGGTCCACGTCACGGTGGTCTTGCCGTTTGTGCCGGCGACTTGAACCGTCTGGTAAGCGCGCTGAGGGTCGCCCATCGACCTCAGCACGGCATGCATGCGATCCAGTCCCGGTCGGATTCCGTACCCGATCCGGGAATCGAGAAACGCGACTGCATCTTGATACGAGGCGACGGGCACTGATCTCACCACACCGACTGTGTCGAGGGTGAACGCCGTACATGATCCTGCACGATATTGATGATACCAATCACGATGGATCCGGTTCGCCAGTCGCCGGTGGACGCAACCATCCGTCATGGATGGCCGTAGGGTCTGGCCATGATCGGGCGCTCCGACATCGAAGCGGCCGCGGCGCGTATCGCTCCCCATGTTCGCCGCACCCCCGTGCTCGACTTGGGCGGCGCGCAGGGTTACCGGCTTCATCTCAAACTCGACTGCTTACAGCCCACCGGGTCTTTCAAGGTGCGGGGCGCCTTCAACTACTTACTGGCTGCCGATCTGGGGGACAGCGGTGTTGTCGCCGCGTCGGGAGGCAACTTCGGCATGGCGATCTCGTATGCAGCCGGCGCGCTTGGTATCCCGGCCACGGTCTTCTCCCCGACGACCTCCCCGGCAGCCAAGCTGGACAGAATCGAGCGGTTCGGTGCCCGGCTGGTTCGCGTCCCCGGCTACTACCCGCAAGCCCTTGCCGCCAGCCTGTCGGAAGCGGAGCGGTCGGGAGCTGCCGTCGCTCACGCCTACGACGACCCGCTGGTGGTCGCCGGTCAGGGCACCTGCGCCGCCGAGATCATCGAACAGCTACCCGAGACTTCCACTGTTCTGGTGGCGGTGGGTGGGGCCGGCCTCATCGGCGGCGTGGCCGCCTGGACTCGCGGTGACTGCCGTGTGGTCGGAGTCGAGACCCAGCTGACACCGACGCTGCGTGCCGCCTTCGACGCCGGGCGGCCGGTGGATGTCGAGGTGGGCGGCATCGCCGCATCCGCCCTCGGCGCCGGCAGGGTCGGCGCCATCCCCTGGGAGATATGCAGGCGCTATGTCGACGACGTCGTGCTGGTGAGCGACGCCGACACCGCCGCAGCGCAGCAGTGGCTGTGGGAGCAGGCACGTGTCGTTGCCGAAGAGGCGTCGGCGACCACTGTGGCTGCGCTCCGCTCCCGCGCCTACACGCCTGCATCCGGTGAGGACGTAGTCGCGATCGATGAGG
>CAZIEQ010000018.1:0-16887 GCA_964538725.1 uncultured Acidimicrobiia bacterium
CTCATCGGCCCGTCCCGCTGCGGCGGCCCAACGCCCATGTGGGAATGGATGCAGCAGGCCGGGCCGCCGGCTCTCCCTTGGGAAGCCAAACGACGAAGCGGCTCCATTCGTAAGTTCGCTCGTATTCGAGACGCCCCCCCATGGCGTCGGCGAGGCTGCGTGCTATAGCAAGGCCGAGGCCGACGCTCCCGTTGAGCAGGGAGGCGGCACCGCTGTGCACGAATCTCTCGAAGAGGCGTTCGGCGATCTCATCGGGAACTCCGGGCCCGTTGTCGGAGACGGTCATTTCGTAGCCGTCGCCGGCCGAACTGCCCGTCATGACGATGCGCTCCCCGCCGTGCTTCATGGCATTGGAGAGAAGGTTGCGCAGGATCTGGTGCAGACGGGCACGGTCGGCGAAGACGGTGCCCTCCATGCATTCCACCGAGGCGTCGTAGCCGGCCCTGCGCACCGGCACCAGCACGGTGTCGATCTCCTCGGCGACACTCAGCACCTGCGGCTGCAGGGTCATCGCGGCGGCGTCGAGGCGGGCGGCGGTGAGAACGTCCTCCACCATGCGCGACAGCTCTGTCGACTGGGTGTTGATGATCCTGACCAGTTCGGTGGCTTGCTCCACGTCATCGAACCCATCTTCGACGAGAAGCTCGGAGAACCCGTAGATGCTGGTCAGTGGGGTGCGGAACTCGTGGGATACGCTGGCGATCAGCTCGTCTTTCGCCTGGTTCAGTCCCTGCTGGGTTTCGATCTGCGCCTGCATCCGCCGCCGCGACTCGCGAACCTGGCGGCGGGCCAACGCCCGGTAGCCGAGGATGGCCGCCACCGGGATGACGAGCGTTCCCATGAATTGGATGGCCTGCCGCAGCCGGTCGGCTCCTATCTGGGAAGCGTCGATCTCCTCGGCGATCAGTGCCAGGCGCTGTGACAGGCGGGCGTCGACGGCGTCGTATGCAGTTTCGAATCCGGCTTCGCTCAGATCGGCGGCTGCGGAAGCCTGATTGTCGGCGATGAGTGCCAGCACTTCGGCGCCGCCGGCGGCGAAGGTGGTGACTTCTCCCTGGGCTGCAGTGTCATCCAGGCTGTCCGCCCATTGGGCGGCGGCCGCCAGCGATGCCTCCGCTTCGTCGGTGGCATCTGCCACCGCGGCTTCATCTGCGACTCCCAGCTCGGCGTCGACAGCAAAGATGACGGCCTGAGCTACCGACGCCCGGGCGAGGGCGGCGGCTCCCAGAGTGGCGTTGGTGCTGTGCAGGGCGCGGGCATTGTCTGCTACCCGGTCGGCACTGGTGGACGCACCGAAGGCCACCGCCAGGGACCCGAGGGCGATCGTGCCGGCCACCACGACGGCCAGCATGCGCCTGTCGACACCACCGTTCCGATCACGCATCACTAACCCATCGGCACGCCTTCGCAGTCACAAAAGGGCCGTTGCACCCAGTTCTGCGAGGACTAGTCAGCTCTCCGCGGCAGCGCAGCCGAAGGTGCGCGGGAAGGGGGCGGTCTGAAGGTTGTCTGTCCGCCTCGTGTCAGACGGCGACGCGTCCCGCCACGGCCGCCAGTCCGGACGCGTCGAGGACCGTCACTACACGGTATCCGGTGTCGACAAGGCCGTTGGCTCGCATCTCGCTCAGCGCCTCGTTGACGGACTGGCGGGAGGCGCCGAGAAGAGTGGCCAGGCTCGACTGGGAGAGGTGCACCTCGCCGAAATGGTCGGCCTCGTCCAGCAGCAGCTCGGCAACCTGCTCCTTCACCGTGCGATGCAGCAGGCGCAGCACGCGGCGCTGCACCGCCTCCAACTGGTTGAGTCCGGCTACCAGCCATCGCACTGCGATCACCGGGTGGTCGAGCAGAACCGGCATGAGACGGTCCCGGTCGAGACGGAAGGCTTTGACCCTATCCACCGCCCGCGCCGAGGAGAAGTAGGGGGCACGACGGAACATGGCGATGTCGCCGATCACGGCGCCTGCCCCTACTCGGGCGACGACACGCCGCTGGTCGGCGGCCCCGCGATACAGCTCTACGGTGCCGCTTTCGATGACGAAGGCGGCAGCCGCCTCCGACCCTTCACGAAACAGATGCGTGCCGGGGTACTTCTGAATCGATTCCCCCGCCCTGCTCAGAGCTGCCAGGTCGGCGCGGGTCAGCGGCAGGTAGTCGGTGCGGCCGAAGTAGCGGGCCAGCCAGTCGAGGTGTTGCTGTTCGACGCTGTCCATTCTGTGGGTGACAACGACAGTTCGGCGACGAATCTTCCCGCTCGGATGAGTCGCTTGTGCGACAATCGCTTGACTGTTGTCGGCTGCCGGGCGGTTGTAAGGACCATGGTGACGGTGATCGGTGTCTTCGAAGGTGGTGGCGTGCGAGGAATCGCCCTTGCCGGGGCGGCGGCCGCCGCGATGGAGCACGGCATCGAATTCGAAGCTGTCGCCGGCACGTCTGCCGGAGCCCTTGTGGCTTCTCTGGTGATTGCCGGCTACGAGCCGGACGAACTGTCGAAAGCAGTGTGTTCGGTTTCGTGGCCCGGTTTGCTCGATGCCTTTCCCATGACCCGCATCCCTGTCATCGGAAAACACCTCGCCATGGTGTTACGGAAGGGACTTCACCGCGGCCAGCGTCTCGAAGAGGTGTGGGGAGACCTGCTCGCCAGGAAGGGGATCGAGACGTTCTCCGATCTTCCTCCCGGTTCCCTCGAAGTGGTTGTCACCGACCTGAGCCATCATTCCGGCGTTGTGCTGCCACGCGATTTGGAGTTGTACGGCATCGACCCGGACGGCTTCCCGGTGGCACGTGCCCTGCGCATGTCTGCTGCGGTGCCTTTCCTGTTTGAACCGGTGGCGTTGAAGACGCCCCACGAGACGGTGTACATGGCCGACGGCGCCATGTCATCCAACTTCCCGGTGCGTATCACCGACCGCAGACGCCCCGTGCTTGGCTTTCTACTGCGGCGCGAGTCGTCGGAGCATCCGCACGTTCCTATCAGAGGGCCGGTGTCACTCGCGCGCTCGGTGATGGTTTCCGGTATCCGGGCTCGGTATACGCTCCCCCGACCGCTGCTGGCGCAGATCACCCCGATCGAGGTGCCCGTACACGAAGACCTCGACTTCGACCTGGCACCGGAAGAGGCCTCCAAAGTCTTCGCCCGGGGACACCAGGCGGCGGCCGCGCAACTCGCCGAAATCAAGTGGGAAGTGACGCCGGCCGGATAATTCCGGCATCATGTCTACAACGACGGGGTTGTGGAACCCCGAATAGGAGGTGGAGGAGTCATGAGTCTGCTGCATGCCATCCTGGCTGCGATGCTCGGGACGTACGCGATGACGTGGTCCTCGACGACGGAGATGCACTGGCGAGGGCGTAACGCCAGCGTCGTGCCGGGGATGGCTACCAACAAACTGCTGCGGATCGTCGGCGTTCCGACCCTGGAGGGTCGAGCCCTCACGATCCTCTCCGAATGGACACACTGGGTTTACGGCGCCGCCTGGGGCGTCGTGTACTGGCTGCTCGTCGATGACGACTTCGCAGACCTGAACACTGTGGTCGCCGGAGTGATCTTCTTCCTCATCGTCTGGATCTTTGAACAGATCGAACTGCCATTGCTGCGCATCGGAGTGCCGCCGAGCTGGACGTGGGGCATCAAGGAGAACATCATCGATGCCTGGCATCACGTCGTATACGCCGCCGGAACCGTCGTGGCCTGGGAGCTGATCGACTACCTACGGTCGTGACCCGAAAGGCGGCTGTCGCGGTGCTGCTGGTCGGATTGATCTCGGTCGTTTTCCTGCTGGCCCTCTTCAACGTCGAACAGCCCGAACGGCCCGAGGCAACCGCTACTGCAGGTGTGCTCGCCGACCCGGACGAGACATACGACCCGTTTCGGGCGGGGGAGCCACTGCCGGCGGGCTACCGGCAGGTGCTACCCCGGGACGTGATCACGCCGGTGTACGACCCCACGTTCCTCGAGACTGGGGAGGTGGCTTGGAGCGGGGACACACTCGTCATCGGTGTGGCCATCGGTACGGAGGCGAAGGCTTACCCGGTTGCCCATCTCAACAGCAGAGAGATGGTGGTCGATCGCATCGCCGGGATGCCGATCCTCGTCACCTGGTGACCGCTGTGTGCCACGGCGTTGGTCCATCGCCGCGAATTGGATGGGAAGGAACTGGTCTTTGGCAACCAGGGGGCGCTGTGGGGCAACGCCATGACCTGGTGGGACCATGACACCGGCTCGATCTGGAGTCAGCCGCTCGGTGAAGCCATTGCAGGGCCTCGGCGCGGCAAGACCCTGGAGCTGCTGCCGTCCACCTTGACAACCTGGGATGCGTGGCGCCAAGCGCATCCCGACTCTCTGGCACTCAACGCCAGAGGCGGCTCGTCTGGCTTTGACCTGGACCGGCTCGTGCTCGTCGTTGACTTCGGCCGGGAGACCGTCGCCTACCCAGTCGAGGAGCTACAGGAGCGCGGTCCTGCCAACGACATCGTCGCCGGTGAGCCCATCGCCGTTGTGCTCGACCCGGCCGACGATCAGCGCTGGAGCATCTTCTCCCGCGTTGTCGGTGATCGGGTGCTCACCTTCGAGGTGATCGATCGAACGCTGCGCGACGTGGAGACGGGCACCACCTGGGATCCGGTCAGAGGCCGCGGCTTGCAAGGGCCGCTGCAAAGTGAGCAGCTCGATCTGCTGCCGGGATTCACCTCCTTTCCCGACGACTATTTCACGTTCTGGCCCGACGGCAGGGTCTGGCCACCGAGCCGCCTGGGGTGATCAGTGGTTCCGTCAGTCCCGGTCACCCGGGGGACTGTCGGCGGCGGTCAGTCCGCTGCTGTGACTCGTGCCGGAACGTGCTTGTGCCACGGTGTGCCGGCGAACTCGTCCCGGTGGTCGGCTGATGTCAGCTCGTTGGGAGGGGCTCCCGTCACCATCGGTGTTCCGTCGTCGGATGAATAGTCGACGCCGAGGCCGTTGGGCAAGGTGACGTGGCCGGGGCGCAGCGTGTCGGTGATTTCCACCACTGTCGTCACCGTTGCCCGCCTCGTCGTCACCTCGACCCTGCCCCCGTCGCCGACACCGATGCGATCGGCATCCTGCGGGCTCATGCGGAGCGCACCTTCCCGGTCGCGTTTGCGCCACTGCGGGTTGCGCAAGATCGTGTTGGCGGTGAATGAGCGCCGTTCTCCGGCGGCGAGCACAAAGGGGAATTCGTCGCTGGTGTGATCCCTCCGCGAGGTGGGCAGGGCTGCAAGCAGGCGGAGCATTTCGGGGATGTCGATGTGGAGCTTGCCGTCGGGCGTCGTCACGTGACGCCACGAGTCCTCGTACTCGTTGACGGTGAAGACGGCGCCCCTGCGGTTCTCGAGTATGGAGTCGAAGAGCGACTCGCCGAGGGCGAGGCCTTCCCCAACATGCCCGGCTCTGCGGACCGCGTCGGGATACGCCATCGCCGCCCGGTGAGCAGCGGCCCACAAAACGGCGGCTGCTGCGGCTCCGTTGGGCAGGGTTGGGCCCAAGGTGGCATACAGCAGCACAGGCGCCATCCGACCCAACAGAGAGTCGGAGGACGTTGCGGTGAAGAACGTCTCGGCAAAGGCCGTCCGGCTTTCCGCTGCTGCCTCCTGCAGCAACGTGATCAGTGTTTCGTCGATGGCTCCCAACTCCCGGCAGAGGCGATAGTGGATCTCCGGTTCGGGGAGGGTGCCGGGAAGCGGATCGAGGAGCGGCGCCCGGAGGCTGAACACGTTGCGGGGAAACTCGAAGTTGAAGAAAGTGGCCTCCCACTTCTCATACTGCGACGCGGCGGGGAGCACATAGCTCGCTTCGCGCGCAGTCTCGGACATGGCGACGTCCATGACGACGGAAAACTCCAGGGCACGCATTGCCTCCCGAAAACGCGCTGAGTCGGCAAGGGAGTGAGCCGGGTTGGCTGCTTCGACGATCATGGCCCGATACCGGTCGGGATGGTCGCTGAGGATTTCGTCGGCGATGACATTGCACGGCACCATTCCGCCGATGATCCGTTCGCCCGCAACCGGTGACAGGCGGGCGGTCTTCGGATTGGCCCGTGCCAGCGGGACCAGTGTGGAAGGGGCGTTCATAGCTCCCGGCTTGGCGAAGTTGCCGGTTAGGACCCACAGCAGCTTGTCGAGATATGAGTTCAGAGTGCTGTTGGGAGCCATCTGTACGCCGAGATCCTCGAATACCGAGACGCTGGAGGCACCGGCGATGCGGCGCGCGGTCAAGCGGAGAAGCTCCTCATCCACCGCACAGCGGGTTGCGTACTCGGCGATGGGTGTTGCTTGCAGGTATGGCAGGACTTGTTCACTGCCGGTGACGTTGTCGGCGATGAACCCATCGTCGAGGAGATCCTCTTCGACCATGATCGCCAGCAGAGCCGCCAGGCAGAAGGCATCCGCACCCGGTTTGACCTGGAGGAAATAGTCGGCGAGTTCGGCGGTTTCGGTACGTCGGGGGTCGACGACCACCATGGAACGGTCAGGGTCGTTGGCGATCGCCTTCAAGGTGCGCCGTGCCTGCGGGATGCCGTGGGATTGCCACGGGTTCTTCCCGATGAAGACGGCCACTTCGGCATGCTCGAAGTCGCCGCGGGTGTTGGCCCCGGCGATCGAAGCATTCACCCAGAACTCCCCGGTCTTCTCCTGGGCCAGTGCATTGGATCGGTAGCGGGAGCCGAGAACGGCTCGCAGCGCCGGCGAATAGGCCCCCCCGAGGTGGTTCCCCTGGCCGCCGCCGCCGTAGTAGAAGATCGCCTCGCCGCCGTGGCGGTCACGGACTCCGGCGAGACCGGATGCCACCTCGGTGACGGCAGTGTCCCAGTCGACCGCCTCGTAGGTACCGTCGTCACGGCGCCGCAGGGGACCGGCCAGACGGTGGGGTCCGTTCTGATAGTGGTCGAGGCGCAGCGCCTTCTCGCAGGTGTAGCCCTTGGAGGATGCGTGCTGCTTGTCCCCGCGAACACGGACAAACTTGCGACCGTCGAGGCGGATCTCGACGCCACAGTTGCATTCACACAGGATGCAGACGGACGGTCGCCAGTCGTTGCTCGAGTCTGCCATGTGGCACAGAATGT
This sequence comes from uncultured Acidimicrobiia bacterium, assembly GCA_964538725.1. Lineage (GTDB taxonomy): Bacteria > Actinomycetota > Acidimicrobiia > Spongiisociales > JAOTWH01 > CAZIEQ01. Next base: position 7,077 of record CAZIEQ010000018.1, read on the forward strand.
ACCCGGGCCGGGTTCTCCAGGGTGGCCGGATCTCCCCTGAGACCGGCCGCAGGCGACCGAGTCATCCCCGCCCGCCGGCGAGTGCGGCGGCCTCCGGTGCCCTCTTGAGCCGCACCATCGCGGCTACACCCAGAGCCGGACCGACGGCAAGGATGGGGAATGCCCACCGCCAGGTCCATGCATCTGCCAGCACGGGTAGGCCGCGAATCGTCACCAATGTGAGCAGAAAACCGACAGCCGTTTGCAGGGTGAGCGCCGTGCCCCGGGTGGCCTCGTCGGCAGTCTCGGTGACCATGGTGGAGAATTGTGCCGAGTCGGCGACGACGGCAAACCCCCACACCAGGAATACGAGGACGACGATCCATGGCGCTGCTCCAAAAACCAGGGGTGTCACCAAGGCACACCCCCCAGAAACTGCCATCGACGCCCCGGCCACCACGGTACGCCCGTAGCGATCCGCCCATGCTCCGGCCAGCCACGCCCCCACGCCGCCTATGCCGATGATGGCAAACGTTGCGGTGGGAACCCAGCCGTCGCCGGCGCCGGAACGGGACGCCGACGCGGTGAGAAAGGCGGCTGTCCATGCCCACATGGCGTACAACTCCCACATGTGGCCCAGGTAGCCATAGGTGGCCAGACGCACACCGCGGTTGGAGACGATCGCCCCCAGATGGCGCAGGGAGAACATTGTGCGGCGGGTTTCGAACGGCCCGTCGGTGACGACGACCACCATCACCACGACTCCGGCGACGGCGAGGAACGAGGCGCCCAGTATGACGCCTCGCCATTCCAGGCCCAGCCCGCGGATCAGGTGAGGTCCTGCGCTTCCCACCGTCAACGCCCCGACGAGTACGCCCAGCGCCATGCCTCTACCTCGCCGGAACCAACCGGCCATCACCTTGAGGCCGGACGGGTACACACCTGCGAGGGCGATACCGGTAACGAGGCGCAGCGCAAAGGCGATGCCGTAATCTCCGGCGTCGAGGAGCACCAGGGCAGCGTTGGCCCCGGCTCCTCCGAGGCCGGTGATGGCGAACAGGCGCCGCGACGGCACGATGTCGGGCACGGCGGCAACTGCGAATCCGAGAGCACCCACCACGAACCCGATTTGGACGGCCAGGGTGAGCCCGGTAGCCGCCCCTTCCCCGAGGCGCCACTCGTCGCTCAGTTGGGGTGCAACCGCCGACGCGGAAAACCACAGAGTGAGCACGAGAAGCTGGCTGCCGGCAGTTCCGTAGAGGGCGCGCAGCCGGCCCGGTGGGGTGCGGATGTCGGTCACGGTTCTCCTCAACGCCGGTGGTGGTGGTTCCATGCCTCGATGGCACGCTATTCGGTGGGTGGACCTTCACCGCCATCTGCCGCCGTGTCGATTCTCGTCAGCGGGCTCGCTCTGCACCGAAGGCAAACAGCAGCCCGCCTGCCGCGCCGGCAACCGAAAACACGAGCGCTTCGGTCACCGCGCCCCCGAAGGGCAGAAGGGACGGACCTTCCAGGCGCGAGGAGGCAGCCAGGGCAGCAGTGACTGCAATGGCCACACCGAACCCGGCGAGGGAAGCCGCACCCGTCTGGCCGCGGGGTGGGGCGCTCTTGGCGTCGAGCACGAGAGCCGTTGCCGGGATACCCGATACGATCAGAGGTGCGAGATGAAAGGTGGTCCCGGGGCGGGCCGCGGCGGCCACCGCCCACAGCACGGCGAAGATCAGCGTGTACAGGACGGCGGTGCGAACGTGGCGGTCCACGGCGAGGACAACCCCCGAAGGCCGCCGGATCATTCCCTCCCATCGGATTCATCCCTCCGCCGCCGTTGGTGGATAGGCTCCAACCCCACTCAGAGATGGAGTGTTCGTGTTCGAATATGCCGAGGCGGCGATCCAAGGGGCCGCCGACGCCGGCGCCGCTTATGCCGACGCCAGGGTCGTAGCGACCCGTCACGAGGGCATCGAGGTCCAGAATTCCGTGGTGCAGGAGTTGACGCAAACCGAAGACGTCGGCGTCGGGGTGAGGGCCCTGATCGGCTCCTCGTGGGGGTTCTACGCCACCGCCGATCTGACCGTGGCGGCTGCCCGAGACGCCGGGGAGCGCGCCGCCGCGATCGCCAAGGCGTCAGCGGTCGTCGCCGGCGCCGCCCTCCGCTTTGCCGACGTCCCGGTGGTCGAAGGCACATATGAGACACCTCACCGAGAGAACCCTTTCGATGTGCCCCTGTCGGAGAAGGTCGATTTGCTGGTTGCGGTCACCGGCACCATGCAGGATGTCGACGGGATAGACATCGCCCGGGGAAGCCTGGGCTTCTACGACACCAACAAGTGGTTCACCTCCTCCCAGGGGCATCGCATCCATCAGCACATCGTCGAGTCCGGCGGGGGCTACGACGCCACCTCGGTTGGGGAGTCGGAAACGCAGCGGCGTTCCTATCCGCAGTCGTTCGGTCAGTTCGAAACCGGCGGATTCGAGGCGATCAGGAAATGGGACTACGCAGGCAATGCCGGTCGCATCGCCGAAGAAACAGCCGCTCTGCTCACCGCGCCCGAATGCCCCCAAGGTGAAAAGGACGTGATACTCGAAGGATCGCAACTCGCTCTGCAGATCCACGAGTCGGTCGGCCATGCCATAGAGCTGGACCGCATCCTCGGCTGGGAGGCGGCCTTTGCCGGAACCTCGTGGCTGGACGTGGACCAGTTGGGCAGCCTCCAATACGGCTCGCCCGCCATGAACATCACCGCCGACGCCACCCTGCCGGGTGCATTGGGGACATTCGGCTACGACGACGAAGGCACGCCGGCACAGCGGGTGGACATCGTGAAGGAAGGTATTTGGGTGGGGGTCCTCTCCGGGCGTGACTCGGCGGCCATCGCCGGGGTACCTCCCGGCGGGATGGTGCGCGCCGACGGCTATGCCCGGCTTCCGATGGTACGAATGACCAATGTGGGGCTGCTTCCCGGAGAGTCGACCCTCGATGAGATCATCGCGGCCACAGACGACGGCATCTACATGTCCACCAATCGATCCTGGTCGATAGACGACAAGCGTCTCAACTTCCAGTTCGGCTGTGAGGTCGGCTGGGAGGTCAGGAACGGGAAACTGGGCCGCATGATCAAGAACCCGACTTACACCGGCATCGGCCCCCAGTTCTGGGCCAGTCTCGACATGCTCGCCGCGGAGCCGGAGATGGTTCATTGGGGGACTCCCAACTGCGGCAAGGGACAACCCATGCAGGTCGGCCACACGGGGCATTCGGCGTCTCCAGGACGCTTTCAAAACGTGCGAGTCGGGGTGCGGGGATGAAGCCACTGCACATCTGTCACCGGGTGTTGGAGATGGTCGGCGGTCGAGCCGACACCGAGGTGACCGCCACATCGGGGCATCTCGAGCTGACCCGCTTCGCCAACTCGTTCATCCACCAAAACGTCGCCGACGCGCAGCGCAACGTGACCCTCAAGGTGGCCGCGGCGGGACGGGTCGCCTCTGCGGGCACCACCCGCGTCGACGACGAAGGGCTGCGCAAGCTGGTCGAGGGAGCCCTCACCGCCGCTGCCTTGATGCCGATCGACGAGGAATACCCCGGCCTGGCACCGCCGGCACCTGTCGCTGCGGTGGACCACTACGACTCCACCACCGCGGGCGCTTCAGCGGCAGAACGCGCCGGGCAGGTGAAGGACTTTGTCGCCGCCGGTCCTTCGATGAGAGCTGCCGGCTATTGCGACACCGAGTCGATGGAGATCGCCTTCGCCAACTCGGCGGGACAGCAGGCGGAGGGACGTGACACCAGGTCCACCATCGACGGCATTCAGCAGGCGGAGACGTCGGCGGGATCAGGGCACCAGACGGAGGCCGCCTTCAGTGCTCTCGACGGGGCAGCGGTGGGGGCACAGGCGGCGCAGCGGGCCGCCGACGGCTCCGAGGCCTACGACATCAAACCGGGAGAATACGAAGTGGTGCTCTCCCCGGACTGCGTAGGCACAATCGCGGTGTTCCTCGCCGCATACGGATTCAACGGCAAGGCCGTCGTCGACGGACAGTCGTTCATCGATCCGGGAACCTCCCAGTTCGACGAGCAGATCACGCTGGTCTCCGATGTTGCAGACGAGCGGTCCCTCGGTGTCGGATTCGACACGGAGGGCACTCCGAAGCCGCGCCTGGAGCTGATCGCCGCCGGCGTCACAGGCAGCGCTGCCCACGACCGCCGGTCGGCCTACAAGGCGGGCACCGAGTCGACCGGCCACGGAGGGCCGTGGAGCGCCACCTGGGGTCCGATACCGACGAACATGATCCTCGAGCCCGGTTCCGTCGGCGAAGCCGACATGATTGCCGCCATAGGCCGCGGCCTGTATGTGGCCACCTTCAACTACTGCCGGATCCTCGACCCCAAGACCCAGGTGGTGACCGGCCTGACGCGCAACGGCACCTTCATGATCGAGAACGGCGCCATCACCGGGGCGGTGACCAACCTGCGCTTCACCCAGTCCTTCGTCACTGCACTCGGCCCGGGAAGGGTGCTCGGAGTAGGGCGTCGGGGCCGCTTCGCGGACTCTGAGTTCGGCCCCGGGGTGGTGCATGCCCCCGCGCTGCACCTTGCCGGCTGGAACTTCACAGGGGGCGCCGAAGGCTGACCGGCCTCGACCGGCTGTCTGACGGTTCAAGCAAAGCAACGGGGTGCCGATACTCCCGTGGTCACTCCGCGAGAGCAGCAGGGGCGAGGCATGGGTGGGAGAACTCGACGGGTCGTTGTTGCCGCTTTCCTGATCGCCGGCGCCGTCAACCCTGTCGGTGAGAGCGCAACTGCGCAGACCGCATATCAGCTCCTGGTGAGTACGGCGGCCGACCGATCCAACCCCGACGCTCTTGGCGGCACCGTCTCCGGTGATGTCTATGTGTTCACCGCTCCGGATGGGGGGGTACGCCGCGTTGCCTTCTATCTCGATGATCCCGCCATGGACGGTCCTGCCTACCGGATCGAGCGGCGGGCACCGTTCGACCTGGCAGGCAGCGACACAGCTGCCGGCACCGCCCGCCCATTCGACACCACCCAACTGGGTGACGGGACCCACAACGTGACTGCCGAACTCGACCTCGGCCGGCGTCAGACGGCGGTGATCAGCACCGACTTCGTGGTGGCGAACAGCGTGCCGGCGCTGGTCCTCAACCCCAATGCCGTCACGCTCACCACAGCAGACCAGGCAGCGACGGCAGTCTTCACCGTTGATGTGGCAGGCTCCAACGAGGCGGCCGCGTTCACGCTCAGCAGCGACACGGCCTGGCTGAGCGTAGACATCGCCTCTGGGGTCGTCCCGGCGGCCGTGACCCTCACCGCCGACCCGGCAGGCCTCCCCGTCGGCAGCTATCAGGGGACCGTGACCGCCACTGCTGCCGGGTTTGTCCCGGCGGTGCTGGCGGTGACACTGGCCGTGTACCAGGACCACGCTCTGGCCGCCAGCAATCTCCCCGACCTGTCCGCCGCCACTCCCCTCGACGGCGCCAGCGCCAGCGGCGATCTGTACGTGTTCCTCGAACCCGATGACCATGTCGACCAGGTCACCTATTACCTCGACGATCCGAGCCGAAGTGCGGCTCCGTTGGCGGTCGCGACGACGGCACCTTTCCACATGATGGGATCCGGGCCCGACGGCCTCGGCTTGCCATTCGATACGACGCAGCTCGCCGATGGGATCCACACGGTGACGGCTGATATTGCCCGCACCGTGGGGGGGATGCAGGCGGTCACAGCCACCGTCGATGTCGCCAACACCGGCCCGCGCCTCACTTTCGACAACCCGCGGGTCCCCGTCCAGTTGAACGCGGGCATGGCCACCACCGTGACCGTGGAGCTGGCCGCCTCGGACATGACCACGGCCGCCTACTCGAGCAGCAGCGACGTGCCGTGGATGACTCTCACCCCACCGACGGGGTCGACGCCCTTCGTGGCGGACATCATCGTCGACGCTGCCGCACTGGTTCCCGGAACGTATGTGGGAACCGTCACCGCGACCGCGCCCGGCTACGGCGATGCAACCCTCACGGTGGACCTGCGGGTCGTATGGGCGGGCGCCACGACCTCGGTGTCGATCGTCGGCGGAACCTTCCACCTGAATGGTGCCCCCGCCAACGCCGCCACCGCGGCGGAAGGCTTGCTGCTCAACGCGCGCATGGTGCAGGCCGCCTTCGACGAGGACACCGGCATCGCCGACTTTGCCTACCCCGACACCGGGGTGTGGGACCCGCAGCGCAACCTCGCCGAGATGCTCGCCTTCATTCCGGTCATGGCCCGTCACGGCCTCGACGCGGTGACCATCGGCATGCAGGGGGGGAACCCGTGGCCGCAACAGTCGGACACGATCGAACATCCCGAAGTGGTGTCTGCCTTCGATGCCGCGGGTGCGCTCCGTCCCGCGTGGCAATCCCGCCTGGAGGCAGTCATCGAGGAGCTGGACCGCAACGGCATGGTCGCCATCGTCTCCATGTTCTACCGGCACCAGGCCGATGAGCTGGTTGACGAACAGGCGGTCCTGGCGGCTGTCGACAACACGCTTGCCTGGCTCGTGGGCCGGGGATACACCAACGTGATGGTCGAGATCGCCAATGAGGTAGGTGGCGTCTATCCGCACGCCATCATGCGGCCTTTGCGAGTCCACGAACTGGTAGCCCGCGCCTCGGGCATGGGTTACCCGGTGTCGGTTTCCCACGCGGCCAACGGTTCCAAGCCCACCGACGCGGAGCTGGCGGCCGTCGACTACGTGACTCTTCACGGCAACGGACTCAGCGACACCGAGTTCGCAGACCTCGTGGCGTCACAACAGGCCCGGACCTCCAAGCCCATCATCTTCAACGAGGCCTATCCGGTTTCTCAACTCGATGTTGCCCTCAGCCTCGGGGTGTCGTGGGGGTTCCAGGATGACGATCGGCTCAACAACTACGTCAACGGCTTCCAAGCCGTTCCGGTCAACTGGAGCATCAACACCCCATCCAAGTACGCCTTCTTCGCCGCCGCCGCCGCCGCCTCGGCCAGCCCTGCGGTCGCTGCCGCCGACGTGGAGCTGACCCTGCAAGCAACGCCCTCCCAGGTCGAGCCGGGGATGGAGGCAACCCTGGTGTCAGCCGTCACCAATGGTGGGCCCGACGATGCGACCGTCACGATCCAGGTCGACCTGCCGGTGGGTCTCGACTACAGAGCACACGCCGGGTCCGGGTTCGACCCGGCGAGCGGACGGTGGTCGGTTGCACTACCCGCGGCCGCATCGGCAACCCTGATGATCACCGTCGCCGCGGACAGTGCAGGCGCCTACGTGATCGGTGCCGAAACCGTCACTTCCTCGGTTGTCGACCCCGACTCCATACCGGGTAATCAGCAACCCTCCGAAGACGATTCCACCGCCGTCACGCTCACCGTGGCGGTGCCTGCGGTGACGGCATCGCCTCCCCAGATCTCCTCCACCGTCGTTGAAGGCGAGTCGGCTGCGACGGTCGTCGACATCGCCGTCACCACCGGCGTAGCGTCGCCATTCGGGGTGACGCTGGACCGTCCCGTGCGGGTGATGCCGCTGGGGGATTCGGTAACCAAAGGCGAAGGCGATCCCGATCTGAACGGGTACCGGGGCGCCCTATTCGAATCCTTGACCGCTTCCGGCCACTACGTGGATTTCGTGGGGGAGCTGCAAAACGGCACGGTGGCGGACCCCGATCATGAAGGCCACGAAGGGTGGCGAGCCCACATCGCCGATGGACGTTCGGTGCGGGACAACGTCTACGGATGGCTGACCGCCACCCCGGCCGACATCGTGTTGTTGCATGTGGGCACCAACGACATCTTCGACGGCCAGCCGGTGGCAGAAATCGCGGCCGAGATCGAAGGGACCCTCGACGAGATCGACCGCTGGGAGGTGGACACCGGGAACCCGGTGCATGTCGTGATGGCCCTGCTCATCAACAGGGAAGATCCGACGCGTCCCGAGCTGACCACCGAGACCACCGCCCTCAACGGGTTGCTGGCCGGCATGGCGGCCGCCCGCATCGCAGCCGGCGACAGCATGACGGTGGTCGATATGGAAAACGCCCTGACGTATCCCGACGACCTGTCCGATGGTGTGCATCCCAATCCCGGCGGCTACGCCAAGATGGCCGCGGTGTGGCTCCCCGCGGTGGAAGATGCCATAGGTGGGATCTCTGTTCGGCCCTCGTGGTTGACGGCTACGCCGGCCTCGGGAACCACCCCGCAGCAGGTCACCTTCACCGCCGACAGCAGCGGCCTGCCACCCGGCACCTACACCGCGGAGGCCACCGTCACTGCGGGCACGGCCATACCGGTGAAGCTTCCCGTCGTCTTCACGGTCACGTCGTCGGCCGCTCCCGTCGCCGGCATCGTTGTCAGCACCTCTCCCGACCGCAGTGGAGCGGAGCTGCTGGACGGGAGTACCGTCGCCGGCAACGTGTACATCTTCTGGTCTCCTGCAGATGGTGTCGACGCGGTCGACTTCTGGGTGGACAACACCCGGATGCTGGGGCGGCCCGACAAGACCGAGCGCAATGCTCCCTTCGATCTGGCCGGCGGCATGGCCGACGGCACCGCCCGCCCATTCGACGTGTCCGCCCTCGGCACGGGGGTGCACACGGTCTCTGTGCGGGTGACGGCCACCGACGGCAGCAGACAGGACGTCACCGCCACCTTCAGCGTCGGCTGAGAGGGCCTTTCGACGGGGTCCCGGGCTACCCGGCTGCCTCCTCGACGGTGTCGACGATGCTGGTCGTCAGCAGCGTCGCTCCTGCGGTGTTCAAGTGGTAGAAGTCGACGAAGTACGAGGTGTCTGCCAGCACTGCGGCACCATCGACCAGCGGCACTCCCCGGGCTGCTGCCAGGGCTTGCAGTGAGGCTTCATATGCATCGACGTCACGCTGACCGTGGGGGTGCAGAGGGACATAGTCCGCGGCGACGACCGGCATATCGACCAGGACCACACCGATGTTCATCTGCTGCAGGGCGGCGATCAGACTGTCCAGGGCGGGAACGTCGATCGAGCCAAGTGCATAGTCGCGCAGCGCCCGGTTCCTCACTTTGGGTGCCAGCCGTTCGATCGAGTAGCGACCCGGGGGAAAATGCTCGGCACCGAGAGGGCCCAGGGCCTTCAGCGGAGAAGTTTGGCTGCCCCACTGCTCGCTGAGCTGTTTGGGGTCCCGCAGCAGGGAGCGGATACCGACGATGTCCGACACCTCGGCCAGCCGGTGTTCGATGCGGTCGATCACCGTGACCTCTCCCAGCATCTCGCGGCGGCCGAACGACTCTTCGTAGCGGGCCATCAGCGTCCGGATTCCCAGCGAGTTGTCGTTGAAGCTGCGGCTGGTGAGGCCGATGACGACCACCTCGGGACGCAGCTCGGGAACGACCACCTCCAACGCCCATGGCTCCAGGAAGCGGCCGCCGGCACCATCGATGGATGCGTTGTATGCCGTGGCGAAACGGCCCGACGCGGCGAGGAAAGTACCCGGATCGAATGCTGCCTGGGTGACCGAGTCGCCGAGGAATACCACCTCGGCGCCGGCGAGGGTCTCCATCTGAGCGACCTTGTGGTCGATGGGCTCGAATCCCCACGGCGTGTTGGGAGGCAGATGGCCGGCGACGAAGCGGGCCCCCAGCTCGGCGACGAGCAGGAACACCGCCATGATCACCAGCGGCCGCCGCAGCCACGACCGCGAACCGGCCGCGGCCCGTCCGCGGGGAACGGTGGCGCTGACTTTGTGGGTGGCTTCGGTGTGTTGCATGTCAGAACTGGAAGTAGATGAAGGGAACCGTGTCCGCGGCGCCGCAGACGGCCAACCGGTCCCG
>CAZIEQ010000019.1:0-16495 GCA_964538725.1 uncultured Acidimicrobiia bacterium
GATCCTCGAGAGAAGCGGAGGCGCTGAAGCTCGAGCGGGCGAAGGCGACGATCCTCAGTGAGTTGTTGCCGTGGGTGTTGCGGCCGGGGACCCCCGACGAGCCCGCCCGGGATGTTGCCCGCCTCGTTGCCCGCTTCATGGGTGCAGAGGCGGTGGCGATTGCCTCGCTCCAAGAGAGGGTTGCCCGGGTGTGGATCGCCAAGCCGCCGGCACCGGAGGCCGTCCGGGAATTCGAAGCAAGGCTGGCGGACGACCTCGCCGGGGTGGGAGCCGGCCAGGGGTTTCGGTACATTCGCGTTGACGATCACGGCGAAACCGGCGGGGGACTCGACGCGTGGCGAACGTGGGAGACGACCCCGGTGCGGTCGGCTTCTGGCACCACGGCGCTGGCAGTCGTCGCCTCGTCGCGGGAGTCCATGCACCACGATGTTCTGCGCCGTGTCCTGCGGTCGGTAGCGCCGACGGCCGCGGCGGTGGTCGGCGCTTCAGTCGACAGGGCGGCGGCTCGATACGCAGAAGCAGCCGAACTGCTGCGCTCCCTCGCCTGACCGAACAGGCGTTCGCCCGCGTCTTCCCGCCCGTATAATCCCCTGATGGGGGCAGCGACAGTATTGGCGGCGGCGGCGGCGGTCGTAGGCGTTCCCCGCGCCACAGAGTCGCATTTCGGACGCTGACAGGTGCCTGAGTCGCCCCTCTTCACCGGTTTGAACGCTGCTCAGCGGGAGGCGGTTGCCTCCCCTGCCGGTCCGCTGCTCATCGTCGCTGGGGCCGGATCCGGCAAGACCCGCGTGCTCACCCGCCGCATCGCCCATCTGGTGCAGGATGTCGCTGTCAACCCGTATTCGATCCTGGCGATCACCTTCACCAACAAGGCGGCAGACGAGATGAAGGAACGGGTGGCCGCCCTCGTGGGACGGGTAGCGGCCGGCATGTGGGTGTCCACCTTCCACTCCGCATGCGTGCGGATCCTGCGGGCCGAGGCTCCCCGACTGGGTTACCGGCGCGCCTTTTCGATCTACGACGACGACGACAGCAGGCGGTTGGTGGCCATGTGTGTCCGGGACCTGGACATGGATCCCAAGCGGTTTCCACCCAAGGCCATCCGAGCGGCAGTCAGCACCGCCAAGAATGAGCTCATCGACTACGAGACGTACGCCCGCGGCTCGGCAAGCTTCTACGAGGAGAAGGTAGCCGAGGTCTACCGCTTGTATCAGCAACGCCTGTTGGAGGCATCCGCCATGGATTTCGACGACCTGCTCATGGTCACCGTGGAGCTCCTCTCGGCGTTCCCCGACGTGCTGGCGAGCTATCAGGACCGGTTCCGCCATATCCTCGTCGACGAGTACCAGGACACCAACCATGCGCAGTATCGCCTGGTGCAGATGCTCGCCGCCGGGCATCGAAACCTCTGTGTCGTGGGAGACTCCGACCAGAGCATTTATGCGTTTCGTGGGGCGGACGTTCGCAACATCTTGGAGTTCGAACGGGACTACCCGGACGCGCGTGTGGTGATGTTGGAGCAGAACTACCGGTCCACCGAGGTGGTCCTCGAAGCCGCCAACGCGGTGATCAGCCGCAACGACTCTCGCAAGCCGAAAACGCTGTGGACCGATCTGGGCCGTGGCGACCCACTGGTCAGGTACGAAGCCGAGGACGAGCGTGACGAAGCCGGTTTCGTTGCCGAGAGGGTCGGCGAGCTGCAGGCCGCAGGGCGTCATCGAAGTGACATCGCGGTCTTCTACCGCACCAACGCGCAGAGCCGCGTGCTCGAGGAGATCCTCGTCCGCTACGGCGTGCCGTATCAGGTCGTCGGTGGTCCCAAGTTCTACGACAGGCGGGAGATCAGAGACGTCCTGGCATATCTACGCGTGCTGGCCAACTCCGATGACGAGGTCGCTTTGAAGAGGATCATCAACGTGCCCAGGCGAGGCATCGGAGACACCTCGATAGCTCATCTGGAGCGTTTTGCAGAGACCGCAGATGTCGGGTTCTGGGTAGCCCTCACCAGATTCGGTGAGGTGGAAGCTCTCACCGATAGGGCCCGCAGCAGTGTCGGTGACTTCGTAGCTCTCGTTCGACACCTCCAGCGAGCTGCAGAGCATGGTCCCCGCGCTGCGCTGCAGGCTGTACTCGACGACACGGGGTACATGGATGGGCTCCAAGCCGAGCACACGATCGAAGCGCTCGGCCGTGTCGACAACCTGAAGGAGCTCACCGGAGTGGCCGGGGAGTTCGAAGAGACAGGTCCTGCGCTGCTCACCGACGGCGAGGTGTGGTCTGCAGTGGCCGGACCGCGGCGGCTCGAGTTGTTCCTCGAGTCGGTGAGCCTCGTAAGCGACACCGACGCCATCGAAGCCAAAGATGTGCTCACCCTGATGACTCTGCACAACGCCAAGGGTCTCGAATTCCCCGTCGTCTTCCTCACCGGGATGGAAGACGGCATTTTTCCCCACATGCGATCGTTGGGGGATCCCAGACAGCTGGAGGAGGAGCGTCGCCTGTGCTACGTCGGGATCACCCGGGCAAAGGAGTTGCTGTTCGTTACGAGCGCATGGTCACGTAACTTGTTCGGTGCAACCAATTACAACTCTCCCAGCCGGTTCGTCAAGGAGATACCGGCCGACCTGATGATGCCGGCGAAACGGGTTCGCAATGCAGCGATGGAGGCAATCCGCCCGCAGGCAACCGTTACCGCCGCGGAGATCGAGCCCGGTGACCGGGTGCGCCACGACCGCTGGGGGTCGGGGACGGTAGAGCGTGTGGTCGGCGGCGGCGACGGTGCCGAGGCCATCGTCCGCTTCGACGAGGAAGGTACCAAGCGGCTGCTGCTGGCCTGGGCACCCCTGCGGAAGGGGTGAATCGGACAGCCGGCGGCCGGCAATCCCGCTGGAACCGCAAGAGTGGAGACAGGCGGTAGCCTGCACACACCCATGCCTGCGCGCATCCTCATCGCCAAGCCCGGCCTCGACGGTCACGACCGGGGCGTCAAGGTGATAGCCAGGGCGCTGCGCGACGCCGGGTTTGAGGTGATCTACTCCGGTCTGCACCAGACGCCGGAGCAGATAGTGGAGACTGCCCTGCAGGAAGACGTCGACGGTGTCGGCCTGTCGGTGCTTTCGGGGGCTCACAACACGCTGTTCCGCCGTGTGGTGGAGCTCCTCACCGAGCGGGACGCCGCCGACGTCGTCGTCTTCGGAGGTGGGATCATTCCCGATGATGACATCCAGCCGCTGTTGGACGACGGATTGGCGGGAGTATTCACGCCGGGCACGCCGTTGGGGGAGATCACAGCATGGGTCGCCGACAACGTGCCGGAACATTGAGGTAGCTGAGGGTGGATCTCTTCGAGTATCAAGGCAAGATGTTGTTCGCCGCGGAGGGGGTGCCGGTACCCGACGGTCGTGTGGCAGCGACTCCTACAGAGGCTGAACAGGCGGCGCGCGAGCTGGGGGGCCGGGTGGTCGTCAAGGCGCAGGTGCAGGTGGGTGGACGAGGCAAAGCCGGTGGGATCGCGCTCGCAGAAGGGCCGGATGACGCCAGGACCAAGGCGGCACGGATCCTGGGTATGGATATCAAGGGCCACACCGTGCACCGGGTGTGGGTGGAGCAGGCGTCCGACATCGCCGCCGAGTACTACGTGTCGTTCACTCTCGACAGGTCTGCCAAGAAGCACATGGCCATGGTGTCGGCACAAGGCGGCGTGGATATCGAAGCCGTCGCTGCTGCCACGCCTGACAAAGTCGTCAGGCTTCATATCGACCCTGTGCTCGGCCTTCCCGCCTGGCAGGCGCGCCAGCTCGTGTTCGCCGCCGGCCTCGACCGTGGTGCGGTCGGCGAGCTCGTCGACGTGCTCACCCGTCTGTACGGAGCTTTCGTCCATCTCGACTGCGACCTCGTGGAGGTGAACCCGCTCATCACCACATCGACAGGCGATGTGGTGGCGCTGGATGCCAAGGTGTCATTGGATGCCAACGCGTTCTATCGCCACCCCGACTTCGCCGATTTCGCCAAGGCACACGACGTCGACCCGATCGAGGCGACGGCCAAGGAGCGAGGGCTCAACTTCATCAAGCTTTCCGGATCGGTCGGCATCATGGCCAACGGCGCGGGTCTCGCCATGTCGACCCTTGACGTGGTGGATCTCGTCGGCGGCAACGCGGCGAACTTTCTCGATGTCGGCGGCAGCGCCAACGCCGACACCATCACCAGCGCTCTGGAGGTCCTCACACGGGACCCCGACGTGAAGTCGGTTCTGATCAACATCTTCGGCGGCATAGTGCGTTGTGACCTGGTGGCAGAAGGCGTCGTCGAAGCTCTGAGCCGCCTCAGCCTGCCGTGGCAACTGGTGGTGCGCCTCGACGGCACCAACGCCGAGCAGGGCCGCCGAATCCTCGCTGCCTCCAAGTCGGACCGGATCGTTCCTGCCGCCACGATGAGGGAGGCTGCGGAGACGGCGGTCGAGCTGGCAGGCGGATCCTGATGGCCATCCTCGTCGACGAACACACCCGCCTCGCCGTGCAGGGTCTCACCGGCCGGCAGGGGACCTTCCACGCCATGCGAAACCGCGACTACGGCACCAAGGTCGTCGCCGGCGTCACCCCCGGCAAAGGGGGCTCCGACGTTCAGGGGGTTCCCGTGTTCGACACCATGCAAGAGGCCGTCGCCTTCGAAGGTGCGAACACGTCGATGGTATTCGTCCCTCCGAAATTCGCCGCCGACGCCATCCTCGAGTCGGCTGCTGCCGGCGTCGAGTTGGTCGTATGCATCACAGAGGGGATTCCCGCCCACGACGAGGCCCGGGTGTACTCGTATTTGCAGGCCACATCGGAAGTGGTTCTCATCGGGCCGAACTGCCCAGGTGTCCTCTCGCCGGGCAAAGCGAACGTGGGAATCATGCCCCACGAGATCACCATGCCGGGCTCTGTGGGTGTTGTCTCCCGATCGGGAACCCTCACCTATCAGGCAGTCCACGAGTTGACCGTCAAGGACACCGGTCAGTCCACCTGCATCGGTATCGGAGGGGACCCAGTCCCGGGGACGTCGTTCGTGGACATCCTGACGCGCTTCGAGGCCGACTCCGAGACCGCTGCCATGGTGATGATCGGCGAGATAGGCGGCGCCGCCGAGGAGGAAGCCGCCGAGTTCATCGGTGGGCATGTCACCAAGCCCGTGGTGGCGTACATTGCCGGATTCACCGCCCCGAAGGGCAAGAAGATGGGCCACGCCGGGGCCATCATCACCGGATCGTTGGGAACCGCGGCTGCCAAACGAGCTGCTTTGGAAGCTGCCGGCGTCCAGGTGGCGACATATCCAAGTGAGATCGGGGAGTTGATCGCCGACGCTCTGCGATGATCCCATGCCGGGCTTCTGTGACCAACCGGCCACCGCTCCCGCGGGTAGCGACTGGGGGGTGGTTTCACGCGGGTCGCGGTTGCCGCGGTTTGTCGTGAGTAGCGAGGCACTCCAGCGGATTGGGCCCCGGCGGTGACGGCTTCGGTCCTCTCCGGCCATCAGGTGGCCCGTTCCATCCGAGCCGAGGTGAAGCAGCGGGTGGGTGCCCTCACCGACCGGGGGAGGACCGTTGGGCTGGCGACGGTGCTGGTCGGGGACGACGGAGCCTCCCAGGTGTATGTGGCAGGGAAACAGCGGGCTGCGGTCGAGTGCGGCATGCTGTCCTTCGACTTCCGGCTGCCGGCCGATCCTGAAGACCCGGTGGATCCCTCCCAGGAGGAAGTGCACCAGCTGGTCGCCAAACTCAACGACGACCCGCGCATAGACGGTGTCGTGGTGCAGCTGCCTCTCGGATACGGCCTCGACGGCCTGTCGGCTGTTGAGCAGGTCGATCCGGCCAAGGACGCCGACGGCCTGCATCCGACGAACCTGGGAAGGCTCGTGCTGGGGCGCCCGGGGCCGGTGCCGGCCACGCCTCTGGGGATACTCACGCTCCTAGACCGCTACGGCGTCGAGATGGCTGGCAGGCTGGTGGTCGTCGTGGGGCGGTCGTTCCTCGTCGGTCGCCCTCTCGCCTTGCTGATGGCCTCCCGCCAGGTCGACGCCACCGTCGTGCAGGCACACAGCAAAACCAGCGACCTCGCCGAGCTGTGCTCCCAGGCCGACATCCTGGTCGCGGCCATAGGCCGTCCCGGGTTCTTCAATGAGTCCTACGTCAAGGCGGGTGCAGTCGTCGTCGATGTGGGAACCAACCGCACCGCCGACGGGCTGGTCGGAGACGTCGACTTCGAAGCAGTCTCACAGGTGGCGTCGGCGTTGACCCCCGTTCCCGGTGGAGTGGGTCCGATGACCATCGCGTCGCTTCTCGCCAACACGGTGGCTGCGGCGGAGGCCAGGACGGCGAGCGGCTAGCAGGCGGGCCGCGCGGTCTTCATCCCCGTAACCTGGGGCGCAAGCAAGGAAGGTACCAATGCCCACTCCACTCATCATGGGTGTCGACGGTCTCCAAGTCGCCGACGATCCGATAATCCCGTTCATCGAAGGCGATGGCATCGGCCCCGACATTTGGAAGGCGTCCCGTCGCGTGTTTGATTCGGCGGTGGCCAAGGCGTACCGAGGGTCGAGAGCCATCACCTGGCAGGAAGTGCTGGCAGGCCAGAAGGCCCACGACGAGACCGGCGAATGGCTGCCTGAGGAGACCATCAACTCCTTCCAAAACCACCTGGTAGGTATCAAAGGCCCGCTGACGACACCCATTGGAGGAGGCATTCGCAGCCTCAACGTCGCCCTCCGCCAGATACTCGACCTGTATGTGTGCCTGCGGCCGGTGCGGTGGTATAGGGGTGTCCCATCCCCGGTGAAACATCCTGAGGCCGTCGACATGGTCATCTTCCGGGAAAACACTGAAGACGTTTACGCCGGTAAGGAGGTGGAGGAGGGCACGCCTGAGGCGGCCCGGCTCCTCGAATTCCTGCACGATCTACTGGGATGGGAGATCCGCCCCGACTCGGGCCTTGGCGTCAAGCCCGTGTCGGTCTATGGGTCGAAGCGGCTCATCCGCGCCGCGATCGAGTATGCCCTCGCCAACCACCGCCCATCGGTCACCATCGTGCACAAGGGCAACATCCAGAAGTTCACCGAAGGAGCCTTCCGCAACTGGGGTTATGAGCTGGTCAGAGAAGAATTCTCCGATGTCGCCGTCTCCTGGGAGGACTCAGGCGGAGATCCGGGAGGCAAGCTGCTGGTGCAGGATGTGATCGCCGACGCCATGCTGCAGCAGATCCTCACCAGACCCGCCAACTATGACGTGATCGCGACGACCAATCTCAACGGCGACTACATCTCGGACGCACTCGCCGCCCAGGTCGGCGGGATAGGCATCGCTCCGGGGGGCAACGTGAACTACATCACCGGCCACGCCATCTTCGAAGCCACCCACGGAACGGCGCCCAAGTACACCGGCATGGACAAGGTCAACCCGGGTTCGCTCATCCTGTCGGGTGAATTGATGCTGCGGCATCTGGGATGGACCGAAGCCGCCGACCTTGTGGTTGCTGCATTGGAGAGGACCATCGCAGACAAGATTGTCACCTATGACTTCGCCCGTCTGATGGAGGGAGCCACCGAAGTCAGGACCTCCGAGTTCGCAGCCGCCATGGTCGAACGTATGTAGATCGGAGGGAACCGCCGCGGCGCCGCATACAAGAACTGACGCCTCCTACTCTCGGTTCCGGTGCGTGAGCGATGGCGTCGTTGGTTTGCAGTTGGCCTGGTAGCCGCCGCCTGCGGTGGGCAGGCTCCGGCCGCCACGACATCGAATGTACCCGTCGGGAATGCGGGTGTCGTGGCCGCAGGAACGTTCGAGTTGCCGGCAGCGGGGGCGTTCACTGATCCGGGCTTCCACCAGGTCATCACTACGACCGTTTCCGCCGCCAAGTCGGGGTCCGGCAAGCTGGTGCTGCGCATTCGGGATGCAGGCCGGCCTGCGGTGAGCTGCGACCGGGAACACCCCCTGTCGGGGTGTGCCACCGTCGACTGGTCGGATTTCGAAGACCGTCCCGGAGTTCCCCCGGGTGGAGTCTTCGACAACAGCCTGGCCGTGCACACCACAGCCGGAGATCGCACGCTGTATCTCCGCGAGTCGGGGATTCTGGGCGAAGCTCCCGACGACTACGCGCCGGGTTGACCCCACAGCGCGGTGGGGGGGTCCCCCCGGGAATGGCGTGCACCTCTCGACGATCCGCTGACGGCGGGCAGCGAAGTGCAGCTACATCTCGTCATGACCAAGTTCGGCCCGCCCGAGGTGACGATTGCGTGGGAACTGGTGGTGGAGCCATAGCCGCCACCTCCCAGCTCAGCACCGCCGCCGATCACCGCCTGCCGACCACCTCCACACCTGCGGTCCGCATGGCACGTGCCGCCCGCTCGTCGTCGCCCGGCTGCAGGTTGACCGCGGCGGTTGCCTTCTCCAGGACCGTCACCTGGTAACGGAGGCCGGCAGCTTCGCATGCGGTCTCCTTGACGCACACATCCTGGGCGAGACCCACCACCACCAGCCTCTCCACTCCGCCGCTGGTGAGTATCGGGTGGAGGGCTGTCGGCGCGGTCTCCCCCGACTCTGGGTCGCGCATCGTGAATCCGGAATAGCCGTCTTCGCCGTTGGATCCTTTGCGCACCACCGGTCCGGCGACTATGAGACGGGGATGCAACTCGGCACCTTCGGTACCCATCACGCAGTGGATGGGCCACAGCCCGCCGAACTGTGAAAAGTGCGGCGTGCGAGGCGGATGCCAGTCCTGGGTGTAGGCGACGAGCGCCCCGGCGGCAGCCGCTCTGATCACCTCGGCGTTGACCGCTGCCACGACTTCTTCGCCGCCGGCGACGAACAGTGAACCGCCGGGGTCGGCAAAATCGTTTTGCACGTCGACCACCACCAGGGCGGTCTTCGAGTCGTACACGACTGACCTCCTCATGACTGAGGCACAATGATGGCCTCATGTCGTATCCTCTGACCACAGGTTTTCTCGCCACCGACCAGTACCAGCTGACCATGGCCCAGCTGTACCTGCGCCAGGGCATCGCCGATCAGCGGGCACAGTTCGATCACACGTTCCGCAGCTATCCGGACTACGGCACCCACCGCGCCGGGTACTGCGTGGCCGCCGGCCTGGACGGGTTGGTCGCATGGCTGCAGACTGCCCGCCTCGACACCGCGGGACGGGAGGCGCTGGCATCGCACATCACCCCAAACGGCAACCGCCTTTTCGACGATTCGTTTCTCGAGTGGCTTGGTGCCATCGACCCGACGGGTGTCACCTTGGAAGCGGTGCCGGAAGGCCGGGTGGTGCATGCCAACGTGCCGATGACCACCGTGACCGGGCCTTTGGCGGTGGCGCAACTGCTGGAGACGCCGCTGCTAAACCACCTCAACTATCCGACCCTGATAGCAACCAAGGCGTCGCGGGTCGCCGAGGCTGCCCGCGGCCGGCCCATTCTCGAATTCGGCCTGCGCCGCGGGCCTGAGAATGGTGCCGCCGCCGGTGCCAGGGCGGCGATCATCGGCGGCGCCGCGGGAACCTCCCATGTGGGCGCTGCGGCCGCCTCGGGGCTGCAGGCTTCCGGTACGCACGGCCATTCGCTCGTGCAGGCATTCCTTGCCGACGGCGGCTCCGAGCTGGACGCATTCCGGGCGTACGCCGACTCCTACCCGGACTCCTGCTTGCTGGTCGTCGACACCATCGACACACTCGATTCTGGGGTTCCCAATGCCATCCGCACCTTTGAGGAGCTGCGCGCCGGCGGCTACCGGCCCCTGGGGATACGGCTCGACTCAGGCGACCTCGCCTATCTGGCAATTCAGGCGGCACGCCTGTTGAACCAGGCCGGCTTCGACGACGTCGGAATAGTCCTGTCGAGTGGATTGGATGAGATCACTATCTGGCAGATCGTCTCCCAGATCACCGGGGAG
The DNA here is from genome assembly GCA_964538725.1 of uncultured Acidimicrobiia bacterium. Classification (GTDB taxonomy): domain Bacteria; phylum Actinomycetota; class Acidimicrobiia; order Spongiisociales; family JAOTWH01; genus CAZIEQ01. The sequence continues at coordinate 9,920 of CAZIEQ010000019.1, forward strand.
GCGCCGCGCTATGGCGTCGATGCCGACCGGCTCATCGCCAGGTTGTCTTTCGGTGTGGGGGGCCGGCTCACCTCATCGGACGGATCCCCGGTTCTCGACGGCGTGTACAAGCTGGTTGCGCTGCACACTGGAGGTGAATGGGCACCGGCTATCAAAGTGTCCAACACCCCGCTCAAAGTTCCCCATCCCGGCCGCAAGGAGGTGTGGCGTTTCTACGACGTGAGGGGCAGGGCCACCGCCGACGTGATCGCCATTGCCGGCGAGGACGTGACGATCGATCCGCTGGTGATCCACCACCCGTTTCGACCCGGAATGTCGCGGGCGTTGGCGGCAGCCGACGTGTCCAAACGTGAAAACATGCTGGAGATCGTCATCGCCGATGGCGCCGTCGTCCACTCGGTCGAGCCGCTGGCCGCGCTGCGGGATCGTCGCGATCGTGATGTGGACCTTCTCGATCCGGGCGTGCGCAGGCTGGTGAATCCCCACCGCTACCACGTGTCTCTGAGCGCCGGGATGTGGGAGCTGAAGCGGTTGATGGTGGCCCGGGCCCGCAGCAACGCTCACCAGGCCGATACGTAGACCAGCAGCAGCTCGTTGCCAAGATCTGCGGCTGCTTCCTCATTGCGGCGGAGGTCGTGCAGCTCCACCCACAGTGTGAAGCCGTCCCCCCTGGTGAACCGCCCGTTGTAGCGGTCGGTGTCATCGGCAAACAACAGTCCCGAGTATCCCCGCAGCCGCAGTCGAGCAGCCACCTCGCCGGCGACGAATTCCAGCGGCCCGTCTGCTTCCCGCAGCGCCCAGTAGGACGGTTCCAGATGTCTCACAGCGAGGAGGTGAGTGGCCTCCTGGTCGTATAGATCCGTGTCGAGCTCAACCTGCTCTGCGGTGGGTGGGATCCACGGGAAGCCGGCGCTCGACTCCTCGGCAGACATGCTGAGCCACTCCTCCACCCATTCGACCCGGTTCGGCGATATCTCACCAGCCCTACCCGTTACCACGAGGGACACCGTTTCAGCTTGATCCTCCTCAGGACTGCTGCGGCCGTAGGCAGTGGTGCCGGCCGCAGCCGCGTCGTCGATCGTCCACGAAGGTTGGAGAGAGCCGATGCTGCGATTCACCCACCCCACTGATGTGGCGAAGTCCTCCACCATCGAAGATGCGGCGGCTACGTCGATCAGAGTGAGCCCGGCCCCTGCTGCCGCTTCGAGGTAGGCGTCATCGAGACGTGAGAACTGGGCGACGTGCGTCAGCTCGTGGATGAGGACGCGGGTCAGGTCCGAACGACTCGGTCCGTGGAACGTTGCTGCCGACACGTAGATGTCTCTGCCCTGGGCAAACGCCACCGCGGCCTCGCGTACGTCGCTGGGCGGGGTGTCGGTGCGTATCAGCGAGCGGACATCGGCCATGTCCAGGATGGGCTGGGGAATGTCGGTGATGGCTGCGTCGAGGAGTTCGATCTCTGCTGCCAGCGGCCGGGGAGTCTCTCCAAGGACGGTGATGCCGCGGAGGAGGCGGCGCCAGTGGACATCCACGTCGGGCTCTGCAAACAGCGCTGCGAGGTCGGGGGCGACGGTGGTTTGGGCCCCCGTCGTGGTGGGAGGCGACGTCGCCGCGCAGGCCCCGGCTATGAGGGCCCCTGCACCGACGAGCGCCAGGATCCGCCGCATTCGGAAAACAGGGTAGGTCGGCCCTGGTTGTGGTTTCGTCACTCCCGGTAGCCTTGAGGGGCCGCAGTGAACGGAGGAAACATGAGCAAGGTCACGGTCGTTGGTGCGGGGAAGTACGGGTCGACGACGGCCATGCGGCTGGCGGAGGCAGATTTCGTCGACGAGGTCGTCATGACCGACATCGTGGAGGGCCTTCCCCAGGGGTTGGCGCTGGACATGAACCAGTCACGGCCGGTGGAGCGGTACCGGACGCTGGTAGTGGGAACCAACGATTACGCCGATACGACGGGCAGCGACGCAGTGGTGATCACGGCAGGTCTGCCTCGCAAGCCCGGCATGAGCCGGATGGATCTTCTCGAGGTCAATGCCGGCATCGTGGCGGAGGTGACGAGGTCCATCGTCGAGTATTCCCCTGATACCAGCATCGTCGTGGTGACCAACCCGTTGGATCAGATGACGACGCTGGCCGCCGACGTGTCCGGCCTTCCCCATGACCGGGTGATCGGGCAGGCGGGGATTCTCGACAGCTCCCGATTCGCCCATTTCATAGCAGAGGCCGCCAGCGCCGACATTCTCGATGTCACCGCACTGACTCTGGGAAGCCACGGAGCGACGATGGTGCCGGTACCGTCGCAGTGCCGGGTGGGGGATACTCCGCTGGTGGAGGCACTCGACGCTTCCACCATCGATGCCCTTGTTGAACGGACCCGCGGTGGCGGGGCGGAGATCGTGGGGCTGCTCAAAACCGGCAGCGCCTACTATGCGCCGGCGTCGGCCGCCGCCGCCATGGTCAAAGCGATGCTCACCGGCGAAGGCAAAGTGATGCCGGTGTGTGCCTGGCTGCAGGGTGAATACGGGATCTCCGACGTCTACCTGGGAGTGCCGGCACGACTCGGAGGAGGCGGCCTCAGCGAGATCGTGGAGCTCGACCTGACTGAAACGGAGCGCGTCGCTCTAGTCGAAGCAGCCGACGCGGTGCGAGTCAAAGTGGAGGAGATGAGCCAGCTCGAATTGGGATAGCCGGCACGGCCGCTGCTAGGCAGGCGTTTGTTCCAACTCGCGGGCGCTCTGTTCGGCGGCGGCGCGCTGGTCGGCGGCTCGCAGCTGGGCCTTCCGCTGGTCGCGGCGGGTTGCCCACATGCCGACGGCTCCGAGGAAGATCACGACGGCGCCGGTTACCGCGATGAGCCACCCCGACGTGATTTGCACATCCTTGTAAGGGGTGGCGATGCCTGTGAAAGGCTCTCCGCTGCTGGGTATCTGGGGCGTAGCGAGCTGTTTGTCGATGAGCGCGGAGCGCAGCGACCCGGCGGAAAACGTGATGTATAACCATGTGGCAACGGCGGCCAGCATGTGGAATCGACGGACCCACATGAGGGGCCGTTCGTCCGAGTCGATCAGGGCGGCCACGATCAGGCCGACGCCGAGAATGGCCATCGTCCATCCCTGGGCGAGTTCGTATCCGCGGATCGACCACGGGAAGACGAGGAATCCAAAGTCCGGCTTGTTGCGTGCGTATTCGAAGCCAATGGAGGCGATGGCCATCACACCGCCGACAACGGCGAGCAGTTGCGGCTTGTTGCTCCACAGGCGCTTCACGTGACGGGCATCCTATCCGTACGACCGACGGAGCGTCCCCTCACGGGTAGTCGATCTCCAACCCGGAGACAGCGGCGGCGTACTGTGTGAGGGCCGCCTGGTTCATCATCAAGACAGCCATGTTTCCCGACACCTTGATCTGCCCCATCATGAAGGCCTGCTGGGTCGATGTTTCGCCTCTGGACACCTTGACTGCAGTTTCGTACGTTTGGTTCACCGTCACATCGGCGTCGTCCTTGGGGCCGATAGACATCGCCGCCGACCCGGCGGCGATCACCAGGTTGTAGGTGACGTCGCCGCGGTCGGGCACTCCGGCAACGACGAATTGGGCGCTCATCGTCGTGGATGAGATGGCGTTTTGGAAGCCCTCGGACTGTGCCATCGCCCCGTCGACGGCCTGTGCCCATTCTTCGGTGAGAAACTCAACCGCCACGTTCGACTCCTCGTCTAGGAATGCAGTGGATTCTACGCACCGGGACGGTCAGGCTCGCTGGCCCTCGAGTTGACGGTTCTTGTACATGGCTTTGAAGTAATCCCGGTTCATCATTGCGATGTAGTCGATGCTGATTCCTTTGGGACACACCGCTTCGCATTCCGCATGGTTGGTGCACGACCCGAAGGACGACTCCATGACGTCGACCATATCCTGCACGCGGCGCCACCTCTCCGGCTGGCCCTGGGGCAGCAGGTTGAGATGAGCGATCTTCGCCGCTGTGAAGAGCTGGGCGGCCCCGTTGGGGCACGCGGCGACACACGCGCCGCAACCGATGCAGGCTGCAGCGTCGAACGCGCTGTCGGCCACCTCTTTGGGGACCGGGATGAGGTTGGCGTCTGGGGCGCTCCCGGTGGGCGCGGTGATGAACCCGCCGGCCTCGATTATGCGGTCGAAAGGGGCACGGTCGACGATGAGGTCGCGGACGATGGGGAATGCTGCCGCTCGCCAAGGCTCGACCCGTATCGTGTCGCCGTCATTGAACTTGCGCATGTGCAGCTGGCATGTAGCCGTACCCTGCTGCGGGCCGTGCGCCTGTCCGTTGATCATCACACCACAGGTGCCGCAGATTCCTTCCCTGCAGTCGTGGTCGAAGGCGACCGGCTCGATTCCCTGTGCATTGAGTTGTTCGTTGACCACGTCCAGCATCTCTAGGAACGACATGTCGGAACTGACGTCGGTGACCGGGTAGCTCGCGAAGGCTCCCGGCGAGTCGGGACCGGCCTGCCGCCAGACCTCGAGCGTTACGTCCATCTACTTGTAGCTCCTCTGCGTCAGCTCCACATTCTCGAACACGAGAGGTTCGGTGTGTTTCACTGCTCCGCTGTCGGACCATTCCCAGGCGGATACCGTGGTGAAGTCGTCGTCGTTGCGTAGCGCTTCACCTTCAGGTGTCTGGTGCTCGACGCGGTAATGGCCCCCACATGATTCTTCACGGTCCAGGGCGTCACGGCACATGAGTTCGGCGAGTTGGAGGAAGTCGGCGACGCGCCCGGCACGCTCCAGCGACTGGTTTAGGCCATCAGCCGTACCGAGGACGCGCACGTCATTGTGGAACTCGGCGCGCAGTGCGGGTATCTCGGTGAGTGCCTTTTCCAAACCTGTTCGGCTGCGAGCCAAGCCGCAGTGCTCGATCATGATCTTGCCCAGCTCGCGATGGAACCAGTCGACCGATCGGGTGCCCTTGATACCGAGGAGGCGGGCCACGTTCTCCCGCACATCTTTCTCGGCGGCGCGAAATGCCTCATGGTCGGTAGGCATTGGCCGCTCGCCGAGGTGCTCGGCGAGGCCATCGCCGATGGTGTAGGGGATGACGAAGTAGCCGTCGGCGAGCCCCTGCATGAGGGCAGATGCGCCCAGCCGGTTGGCTCCGTGGTCGGAGAAGTTGGCTTCGCCGACCGTGTACAGGCCGGGGACGTTGGTCATCAGGTTGTAGTCGACCCACAACCCACCCATCGTGTAATGGGGTGCCGGGTAGATGCGCATCGGCACCGTGTAGGGGTCCTCGTCGGTGATGCGCTGGTACATCTCGAACAGGTTTCCGTACCGTTCCTCGATGGTGTGTTGTCCGAGGCGGGCAATCGACTCCGCGAAGTCGAGGAAGACGCCGTTCTTGAGCCTGCCGACACCGCGGCCCTGGTCGATCATCCGCATGGCGGCCCGGCTGGCGACATCCCGGGGCACCAGGTTCCCGAACGCCGGATAAACCCGTTCCAGGTAGTAGTCCCGCTGATCTTCGGGAATCTCCGCCGCGGCGCGCTCGTCGTCCATGTCGGTGGGCACCCAGATACGGCCGTCGTTGCGCAGTGACTCCGACATCAGTGTGAGCTTGGACTGGAAGTCCTCCGAGGCGGGTATGCATGTCGGGTGGATCTGGGTGTAGCACGGGTTGGCGAAGTAGGCGCCCTTGCGATGAGCTCTCCAGATGGCCGTCGTGTTGGTCGTCATGGCGTTGGTGGACAGGAAGAACACGTTGGAATACCCGCCGGTGGCGAGCACGACGGCATGTGCGCTGTGGGACTGCAGCTCGCCGGTGATCAGATCCCGGGTGACGATGCCGCGCGCCTTGCCATCCCATACGACGACGTCGAGCATCTCGGTGCGGCTGTGCATTTCGACGTTGCCCAATCCGATCTGGCGGGCCAGCGCCTGGTAGGCACCCAGGAGCAGCTGCTGGCCGGTTTGTCCCCTGGCGTAGAACGTACGGGACACCTGGGCACCACCGAAGGAGCGATTATCGAGCAACCCCCCGTACTCTCGGGCGAATGGCACTCCCTGAGCCGTCGCCTGATCGATTATCTCCAGGCTCACCTGGGCAAGGCGGTAGACATTGGCCTCCCGGGAGCGGAAGTCCCCGCCTTTCACCGTGTCGTAGAACAATCGGAAGATGCTGTCCCCGTCGTTCTTGTAGTTCTTGGCGGCGTTGATTCCTCCCTGGGCAGCGATGGAGTGAGCCCGCCGCGGTGAATCGTGGAAGGTGAAGGCCTTTACCTTGTAGCCGAGCTCGGCGAGGCTGGCCGCGCCGGCTGCCCCGGCGAGGCCGGTGCCGACGACGATGATCTCGAAGGCACGCTTGTTGTGCGGCGCCACCAGCTTCATATCGAAGCGGTGGCCGTCCCATTTGTCCTCTATGGGACCGGGAGGGACCTTGGCGTCGAAAGTGCTGCTCATAGATTCCTCACGTGCTGATGACGCCGGTCAGGACGGCGATGGGGACGCTGATGAATCCGACGGTGACGACGACGGCCAGGCCGGCGGCAAACACCCGCCGCCACGAGTTGTATGCCGGGTTGTTGACACCCAGGCTCTGGAAGAGGC